>JAPUKT010000099.1 GCA_027295555.1 Deltaproteobacteria bacterium | reverse complement strand
TCGTATGTGTCTTCGTACCGAGCCACGCGTTCAGCTCCCGAGAGCAACGAGGGCGGACTTCGTCGCGGAGATGATCTCGGCGGTCGGTACGTCTTCGGACTCCGTTTCGGTGCGCTTCTTCAGCTCCACCGTGCCTTGTTTCAATCCACGTGAACCGACCGTAATTCGCAGTGGAATTCCTATTAGGTCGGCATCTTTGAATTTCACCCCAGGGCGTTCGGAGCGATCGTCGAGCAGGACTTCAATCCCCTCGGCGCGCAGGGTGTCGTAGATTTCGGTGGCCCTCGCGAGGGGCTCTTCATCTTTGCCGATCGGGGTCACGATCACTTCGTACGGGGCGACGTGAACCGGCCAGCGGATCCCCTGCTCATCGTGATGCTGCTCGATGATTGCAGCGATGAGTCGCGTCACGCCGATGCCATAGCAGCCCATCACGACCGGATGACTGTTCCCCTCCCCGTCGAGGAACGTCGCATTCATTTTGTCGCTGTAGTGCGTGCCGAGGACGAAGATGTGACCGCCCTCGATGCCACGGTAGAGCTCGAGAGCACCGCCACAGTTGGGGCATGGATCGCCCGAGGTCGCTTGACGAATCGATCGAACCTCGGCGGTGTAGTCGCGCCCATGATTGACGTTCTTGAGATGGTAGGGAGTCTCGCCGGCACCCGCGATCGCGTTGAGTACCGACGCGGCATCGAAATCGGCGATGATGCGCCCCTTGAAGCCGACTGGGCCGACGAAACCGATCTCCGTGTTTGTGGCTTCCTTGACCGCCGCGTCGGAGGCGAGGAGCACCTCGTCGACGCCCAACTGGCGGGCAAGGCCGATCTCGTTGATCTCGTGGTCGCCGCGGACGATGGCCAGGACGACCTCATCACCCGCGAGATAGACGAGCGATTTGAGCGTCTGTGCCGCGGTCGCGTCGGGCCTGAAAAACGCGACCACCTCTTCGATGGTGTGGGTGTCCGGCGTTTCGACCTTTTCGATCGGGAGCATCTTGGACGGGTCGGGTTCGTCGCCGGTGGCGGGTCCAGGCCTGGCGACATCGACGTTGGCGGCGTAGTCGCACTTGCTGCAAGCCACGATCCGGTCCTCGCCGGTCTGGGCGAGAACTTGGAACTCCGCACTCTGTTTGCCGCCGATGGCACCGCTGTCGGCCTCTACCACGCGGTACTCGAGCCCGAGGCGCTGAAAGATGCGGTGGTAAGTGCTGCGCATCTGGTCGTAGCTCGCCAATGCGGCTTCGTCCGACACGTCGAAGGAATAGGCGTCCTTCATGATGAACTCACGACACCGCAGCAGGCCGGCGCGCGGTCGCGGCTCGTCACGGTACTTGTTCTGAATCTGGTAGAGGTTGAGCGGCAGCTGGCGGTAGCTCTTCACTTCGCGCCGAACCACATCGGTAACGATCTCTTCGTGCGTGGGCGCGAGATGGTAGTCACCGCCCTTGCGGTCTTTGATGCGGAGCAGGGTGGGCCCGTAGAGCTCCCAACGGCCCGACTCTTTGAAGTACTCGCCGGGGAGAAAGGTCGGCATCAAGAGCTCCTGCGCCCCCGCTGCGTCCATTTCCTCCCGGATGATCTTCTCGATCTTGTGGAGCACCCGCGTCCCAAGCGGGAGCAGCTCGTAGATACCCGCCCCCACCATGCGCGCATACCCGGCGCGCAACATCAGGATATGCGACGGCATCGTCGCGTCCTTCGGAACCTCTTTCAACGTCGGAATGAACGCTTGCGAATACCGCATGGCGCCGTCTCTAGCAGGCCAGAGGGACACGTTCCACCCTCCAACCACGCGAGATCCTTGAGAGTTCGTTTGGTTTCGGGCCCTTAGGTGCCGATGATGAAGCTGACGCTGGTGGTGCCGCTTCCGCCGATGTTGAGGGTCTGAATGTTCTTCGCGCCCTCGATTTGGTAGTCACCGGCTTCACCCGTGACTTGCTTGTGCGAGTCGAGGGCTTGGCGGACGCCAGTCGCGCCGACGGGGTGGCCAGCCCCGATGAGGCCGCCACTCGGGTTGATCGGAGTCTTGCCGTCGAGGGCGATGACGCCTTCCTCGACCGCCTTCCAGCTTTCGCCGGGGGCCGTGAGGCCGAAGTGGTCGATCGCCATGTACTCCGAGGTCGTGAAGCAGTCATGCGTTTCGATGCCATCGATGCCATCGGTGTCGGCGATGCCGGCGCGCTTTTGCGCGTCGGTGACCGTGGCACGAACGTGGGGAAGAACGTACTCGTCGTTGGCGCTCTCTGCGATCTTGTCCTCGAAGCGAATCCGCGCCGTGTGGTGACCCCAGCCCTTGATGCGGGGGATCGACTCGAGCGGCACGCCGACGCGCTCCGCCCACTTCTTGGCGTACTCGGGTGACGCCAACAACAGGGCTGCGGCACCGTCGGTCACCTGCGAGCAATCGGAGATGTTGATGCGGCCACCGACGTTGCCGTTGAGCTCATCACGGCTCATCGCGTGGTCGTAGTTCATGTACCAGGTGCGGGTCTGCGCGTTCGGATTGAGCTTCGCATTCGCATAGTTGATCGTGCTGATCCCGGCGAGGTGCTCGTCCTTCAACCCGTAGCGCTTGTCGTATTCATCGCCGAGCTTGCCGAAGAGCTTGGGGAATGGGAAGTCGATGCCCTTGGCCTCGAGCTCGTACCACGCCGCGGTGCCGAGGAAGTCGCCTCCTTCGCTAGCGCCGACCGTCTTCATTTGCTCGACACCGACGACGCACGCGAGGTCGTAGCGCTTGGCTTCGATCTCGGCACCGGCTGCGAGAATCGCGATGCTCCCCGAGGCGCAAGCCGCTTCGTGCCTCGAAGTCGGTAGACCGCTGAATGCCGGGTCGATCTCGAGAAAGAACGCCCCCATGTGGCCTTGCTTGCTGTAGAGCTCACCCGCGAAGTTGCCGGTGTGAGCCACTTCGATTTCGCTCGGCTCGATCTGCGTCTTTTCGAGCGCGCCGAGAACCGACTCACGCATCATCGCGACGAAGTGCTTCTTCTCTTTGCTCCAGTTGCGGGCAAAGTCCGTTTGATACCCGCCGAGAACGTAAACCTCTGGAACCTGTGCCATCTTATTCACCAAAACCTTTCGTTCACGCGGCAACGAAGAACTTCCCCACATTGACCTGTGGGTCTCGGAAAAACATCGTGCCCTCTTGGGCGTTTGCAAGGGCAGGCGGCACCGGAAGCCCCGCCTTCTCGATCATTCGGATGGTCGGCCGGAGGCCAATGGTGTCGACCAGAACGCTCGGCGGCGCCCAGTTGAAGCCGTAGCCCATGATGCGGTCGATGCCGGAAATGTCGTCGGTGACTTCGCCGACTCGGTGGAACGAGTAGCTGATGTATCCGGCGATCACTTTCTGGGCGATCGCAGCGTACGGGCCGGTCGCCGCCGCGAAGGCTTGCATGCCTTCTCTATAACGACCCACGTGATGCAAGCGCGAGATCTCCTCGATGAAGGAGAGCTCTGGGCGTGCGATCGCGCTCCTCGGGCTGTACTTGCGGGTCTTCGGGTCGAGCACGATGCGCTCACCGGCGTCGTCCTCGCCGAAGAAGCCAGCGCCCGTCTTGCGACCGAGAACACCCTTGGCCATCAGGTCCGCCATGTACTCGGGAAGCTTCAGGGTCTCGTGGGCCTCGTCCGGTGCGAGCTCGTAGATGTTGTCGACGATCGCGCGATGGATGTCCCAGCCCACGAGGTCGATGGTCGCGAGCGGCGTCAGCGCTCGTCCGGTGTAGGGGCCGACCAGCTCGTCGATCAGCAGCGGACCGTGCTCCTCGGCCAGGATCGCGCACTCGTTGAGCACCTTGAACCCGACACGGTTCCCGGCGAAGCCCGGGGTGTCGGCCGTGCGTACCATCGCGCGCCCCAGCCGCTTCGTGCAGTACTCGTCGACGAAGTCCACGAGCTTCGGATCGGTGTCCTTGCCGGCGATGAGCTCGGTTCCGACGATTACGTTCGGGGGATTGAAAAAGTGGAGCCCGAGGAAATTCTTGCGGAACGATTCGCTCCGTCCCTCGGCGAGCAAGTTGATCGACAAGCCGGACGTGACCGTTGCGACAATCGAATCAGATCGCCTGACTTTGTCGATGCGCTCGAAGAACTCACGCTTGAGATCGAGTTGCTCGGTGACGGCCTCGAAGATCAGATCGGCTTCGGCGACGGCGCGATCGAAATCCGCGTCGTAGCTTCCGGTCTCGACCCGATTGGCGACCGTGCTCGACCGAACCATCTTGATCGCCGCCGACAACCCCCCATCGGCTTTCTCCTTGGTTCGAGCCAGAAATGTGACGCGAGGGACCACCGTCGTGAAAAGCACCCCGCTACCGAGGCCCATTGCGCCATTGGCGCCCAGGACCACCACATGTTTGATCGAGCGAGAGTTGAGTAAGTCCGAAGACCTAGCGCTCGACCCTACTGTGCTCGTCGTGCTCGCCGACAACATCTTGTGTCCTTTCTCTGGCTCGGCTGTTTACAAGTTAACTAACCGGGAAGGCCTACTCTGCGTTTCCCAGCGCCCACCGTCAACTTAAACCTAACAAAACCGCGGGTTTACAGACGATTTACAAGGATCATTTATTCTGTTTTCCGGCCAACTAGCCAGAATCACAACGATCTCGATAGATGCCGTGTTCTTGAAGGCTTCCCGTGCAGATTCGCAGCACCCTCCGTTTGGCGCGAAGCCCCGTGGGCGTCACAAAGCGGCGCCTTGACGGGGCGGGGTCGACTCCGATCGGATCCCGGAGCACCCTTCGGCGCATGTCACTGCTCGATACGATCAATGCCGACCTCAAAAAGGCCATGTTGGCGCGAGACGAGGTCACCCGAGACACCTTGCGTATGCTCAAATCGGAGCTCCTCACCCTGGACAAACCCGATGAAACAGCTGTCCTTTTGCGCGCCGTGAAATCGCGCCGAGACAGCGTCCAGAGTTATCGGGAGGGTGGTCGCGCGGACCTCGCCGAAAAGGAAGAAGCGGAGATCGCGGTCGTCGAGCGTTATCTGCCGAAGCAACTCACCGAAGACGAGGCCCGTGAGGCCATTACCGCGATCGTCGCGGACCTCGGTGTCGCTAGCAAGAAAGACCTCGGGAAAGTGATGAAAGAAGTGATGGCGCGTCACCGAGGACAAATCGACGGCAAGCTCGCGTCGTCGATCGCGGGACAGCTCCTCGACTGACGATCAATCGTTCGCGCTTTGCTGAGCGGACCACCAGAGACGATAGCGCTCGCGGATCGCTTGGCGTTCTTCCGAAGGCAGGTCGGCACGATAGCCAAAGTCTTGCTTCGAATGTCGAGCCAGATCGCGCGCAACGATCGCGCGGATCTCCTCATCGTCGTGGTCGAGACTTTCGATCAGCCATTCGACCCGTGGGCGCTCGCGGTTTTCGTCCCTCCAAGCACGCCAGGCATCTGGGTCGGTGATGAAATCTGGGGCGGTCAGCCTGCGCAACACGCGCCATGCCGCTTCCCCGAGCACGCTGGGTTCCGAGAGGGCGGGGATCAACGCCCCCACGGATTGCTCGTCTCGGAGTACCGCGAGTGCCCGCATTGCCAGCAGTCTCGAGCGTTGATCGGTATCCGGTGCCGTTGCGAGTGTACGAAGTGATTCTTTGACGTTGTCGATGCCCTCCAGCTCTTGAAAGACCTCGAGCGCGTAAAGGGCACTTCGCGACACGCCCTGATCGTCGTCGAATAGTGCGGTGGCGAGCGGCTCGATCAAGAGCGGGTGCGGGAGCTCGGCAGCTACGAGGATCGCGTAGTACCGAATCTCCTCGCTGTCGGATCTGAGGAGCTCGGTAACATACGGAACCGCAGCCTCGCCGAAAGCCACCAGCGTCCTGCAGAGGCCCGACACGCTTCGACCCTTGGGCGGTTGCACATGAGGCTCCCAACGGTTGAACCAAAGACGGCCCGGGAAAAACGCTTGCAATGCCGGGAGGACCTCTTCGCCTAGGTCGAGCAGGGCCCTGTGGTCGGGGGCCTCCTCGTTTGGGCCGTGCGTGCCGAGCCGCCCAACCATGGCTTGGACTCGTGCCAAGAAGTCCGGGGGCTCGATCGCGGGCAAGGCGGTGCGCGGGGCCGTCCCCACGGCCGTCAGATCCGTCACCTTGAGGTGTTCCACCAGGAACTTGAGCGCGGCCGAACGCCCGCCCTCACCACGGGCCGGCGGGATGCCCGTCCACCGGCGAAAGGCCCTTCCAAGCTCTCGGTCGGGCCACCACTTCGCTTCGAGGCTCTCACCCGGTGGCGGATTCGACGTTCGCCAACGCTTGCTCGCCGGCTCGGACTCGGGAGCCGTGCTTGGGCTCGGCGCATCCACCCGATCGGATGGCGCGTGCTTGATCAAATACGTCGAGTCGCGATCGTTCCCTGAGCCCACCTCGATCAGGGTACACCAAACGGCGTCAAACGAGCATTTTGATCCGTCGCTCCTCATCGGCCTCGCGAAGATGCCCGGTCGCGGCCTCACGGAGCAGCTTCCTGATTCGGAGCCCGAGGACGTCGATCTCGGTGGAGACGAACTCTTCGCCCCCGAAGCGACGAACCTGTTCGGTCTGTCGCTGCAGGATTTCGACGTCCTGTCTGACGATGTGCATCGCTGATGGTTTCACGACCGTCCGGAGGATGGTGTTGGGGATCGGAGCCTTGACGGCGACCGTCGCAAAAAGATCCGTCACTGTCGGGGTCCGCGGCGTCAGCGCTGCTGTCGTGATGATGTGGCTGCGCTCGCCCAGGCGGTATTCCACCTGGGCGATGCAAGGCAGGATGAAGCGGTCCCAATGGAACACCTCGCCGCCCTTCGGCGCCAGGAATCGCCCCACCAAGCCCTTCGGTCTTTCCTCCCCGACGAACTCGGCTTCGACGCGGTCGCGGGACGTGCGGACGATGACCTCGATGGGCCGCCGGTCTTTGTTCTTCCGGAAGAGGCCCGCGTGAACGAATGCCGTGTGTGGAACGTCGAGCGCGTTCTCGGCGACCGCGTCGAGCGGGCCTGGCATCTCGATTCGCTCCCGCACCGTGAGGTAGCCTTTTTGATCCGCACACGGGATTTCGTACGGGCCGGAGTCCGGTTCGACATCGGGCACCGAGTAGACCCAGAGCCAACCTTGTGCATCGCGACACGCGTGTGAGGGGACACGACGGTTGGGGTGCTCCGCCTCTCCACACAAGCCCGGAACCTCGCGGCACTTGCCCGCACGATCAAATTGCCAGCCATGGTAGCGGCAGCGAATGTTCGATCCTACGACACGGCCAAGAGACAACGGCGCGTTTCGGTGAGCGCAACGGTCGGCCAGTACAACGGGATGTCTTTTTGCGTCGCGAAATGTAACGAGCGGTAAACCATCTAATAGGAACGACTTGGGTGTAACGCCCACTTCATTGCTCGCCGCCAAGACGTACCAGCCAGGCGCGAAGTTTTCCGCGGAATTCGAGTTGGTTTGTTCTGGCGATTGTTTCGTCATAATGGTGACGAGTTTCGCATGGAACCGGGTGGATTCCACTGCTACATGAGGACCATGTCACGGCAAATCAACAAGGAGCGTACGCGGCATCGTTTGCTTCAAGCGATTCTCAAGACGATCCATCGCTACGGACACGGGACGCTGACGACGGGGCGAGTCGCACAGCTTGCGGGGGTGGCGCAACCAACTTTCTACGTCCACTTCCGAAGTATGGATCAGGCGCTCGAGCAGGTGGCTGAGTGGGTCGCGGTGGAGCTCGGGCCGGCTTTCGAGCCAGCGGTGTCGCCGGAGCGCGACCGCGCGGCTCAGGTTCTCGAGGAGGCGGTGTCGAAGTGCACGCGCTCGATCGTCGAGGATCGCAAGGTTGCCGAGGTGTTCCTCTCCAACCGAAGGGAGCAAACCACCGCCCTCGGTCGCCGCTGGACCGTCCTCACCGGGGGCTTGCGCGAGCGGATGCGCCAGATGGTGATGCAGGTGCGCCCGGACGCCACACCGGCCGACGCGGCTTTGCACGCCGATATGCTCGTCAGCATCATCTTCGGCCTGGCTGAAGCGCACCTCGACCGGAGGGTCGACGACCTCGACCGTGCCGCCTCGGTGGCGACCCGGGCGATCGTCACAAGTATCCTGTCTAATACGCGGGTCGCAGACGCCGCGTAGTTAGGCGATAGCGTGGGGGCGGTGGGGCGGGACAAAGTGCCGCGCCAAAGGCGCTCCAGAAGACCACATGGCCGCAGGCCCGACCGGGATCAACCATGCGGTCGTTTAGGCGATAGTGTAGGGGCGCTC
>JAPUKT010000098.1 GCA_027295555.1 Deltaproteobacteria bacterium | reverse complement strand
TCGAACGACCGGCTCCCCCGATTGACCCGAACCTGCAGCTTCGTGGCGTCGACGGAATCGGGCATATCGACGTACACTAACCCACAACGAAACCCGCCTTCGCCGAGCATCGGAACGCAGCCCGTCGGGCTGGTCGTCAGCGCCGTTTCATCTTGCGCCGCTTCGTTGAGCTCAGCCCGGCTTACTTCGGAAAGGACGCGGCCCGCTAACTTGTCGAACCCGTCCCACAGCTCGTCGATCTGCCGTGCGTACAAGAAGAGCGCATTGACGATCTCGCGATTGAACTTGGTGTAACGCAGACCCGCAAAATCTGCGGCGGTGAAGGGCGTCGGAAGAACGCGGAGCTTTTCGATCGCCTCATAGTCGACGCTCGGACCTTGTCCGGGTCGAGACTTCGCTGCAGCCGACGCACGGTCGAGCAGTCGTTTCGCTTCGGCAACCTGATCGGTGGCCACGCGCACACCCTCGTAGATGGCTTTGCCATCGCGAACCGCTTGGTTGTACTCGCGGCGATCGATGGTCACGGCCGTCGAAAGCACACCCAGCAGGATCCCGACGAGCGCTGCGGCGCCTCCGGTGATGAGCATCAGCTTCCGCGCCTGTCGACCTCGATCCTCGTGTGCGGTCGCCATCGCCTGCTCGTCGACTACGATGCGGACTTCTTGGTGGGTTGCCGGTCCGGCCGAAGTCGCGCCCCCGAAAGGCCCCGCCCTTTTGGCGGCGCGTCCCCCTACGAACCCTGGAGGCGGTGCAACACCTCCAAGCGTAGATGGCGGCGGTGCGACCCCCCCCTCCTGGAGGTCTGGTGGCGGTGGTTCCACCGTTGTTCTGCTCAATCTTTCGCGGATATCGCGGACTTTTTTGGGTTTTTGTAGTTCGTCCGACATTTCAGCCTCTCCAAATTTATCCAGGTATGACCGATCGTGTCAAGGAAGGGCGACTTTTGCCCGTCCCTGGTAGGCTTTTCCACCCTCGATGATGCCACCACCTGTCGAAGAACGCCGATTTGTGTCGTTCGATGGCACCGAAATCGCCTATCAGGCGGTCGGTCGGGGCCGTCCGATCCTGCTCTGCAACGGCTTGGCGGGCAGTTGGAAGGCCTGGAGCCACCAGATGCAGTACTTCCGCGACCGATATCGGCTTCTGAGTTGGGACTACCGGGGGCTCTACGAGTCGGGTCGTCCGAACGACCCGAGCGCGATGACCGTCTCGGCCCACGCCCGCGATGGCCTGCAGTTGCTGAATGAGGAAGGAATCGAGCGCGTTGCCATCGTCGGGTGGTCGATGGGCGCCCAGGTGGCGCTCGAGATGTTCCGCCTTGCACCCGACAAAGTCGCGTCGCTGGCTTTGGTCAATGGCCTTGCGGGGCGTCCCTGGGACTATGTGTTCAATCTCAATGTCGTCGGGCGACTTTTGCCGCCGTTTCTCCGTGGTCTGCGTTCGGCGCCCCGCGTGATCGAAACGATCATCGCCCAAGCGTCTCGTTTCCCCGACGCCGGTGCGTGGATCAAGCGCGTCGGGCTTGCGGCGAGGACCTTGGACGAAGGGCTCTTCGGCGTGTTGGTCGAAGACTTTCGCACGCTCGATATGGAGACCTATATCGGGCTACTCGAGCGGCTGGGTGAGCACGACGCCTGGGATCTATTGCCCCAGATCGACGTGCCCACGTTGCTGATCACCGGCTCGCGCGACGCCTTCACGCCGAGATCAGCCGCGGAACGAATGGCGAGGCGTATCCGCGGCTCGGAGCTAATGGTGAGTCCGGGAGCGACCCACTATGCGGCTCTCGAGGACCCGGAGATGCTCAACTTGAGGCTCGAGAAGTTTCTTCGAGAGCGAGGCTACGAGGCTGCGCCCGGAGGGGCCGGTTGACGCGCTCTCGGCGAGCCGCTAGCGGTGAGGATCCATGATTCTGGTCATCGATAACTACGACTCCTTCACCTACAACCTCGTGCAGTATCTGGCCGAGCTTGGGGCCGAGGTCGTGGTCCGTCGAAACGACGCGGTGACCGTGCCGGAGGTGGAAAAGCTTGCTCCAGCCGGGGTTTTGATCAGCCCGGGGCCCGGCAGACCGGAACAAGCTGGCGTGAGTCTCGACATCATCGAGCAGTTGGGGAGCCGGACTCCGATCTTCGGGGTCTGCCTCGGGCACCAGAGTATCGCCCAGCGTTTCGGTGCGTCGATCGTTCGTGCTGAACGACTCATGCACGGGCGAACCTCCGAGATCATCCACGAAGGGAAAGGCGTGTTCGAGGGGCTTCCGAGCCCGCTGACCGCGACCCGGTACCATTCCTTGATCGTGAAAAGAGACACCATCCCGAAGGAGCTCGAGATCTCGGCCTGGACCGACGAAGGCGAGGTAATGGGGTTGCGGCACACGGAGCTCCCGATCGAGGGCGTCCAGTTCCACCCCGAGTCGTTTCTGACCGAGCACGGTCACCAGTTCATTCGCAACTGGCTTTCGTTGCTCCCCGCGGGTGAGTCGCCGTGATCTCGGACGCGATCGAAGAGCTCGTCGCGGGTCACGATCTGTCGGAGCGTGACGTCGAAGGCGCCATGGACGCGATCCTGACTGGCCATGCGACGTCGGCGCAGATCGCCGCGTTCGTCATCGGGCTGCGCATCAAGGGCGAGTCCGCTCTCGAGATTGCCGCCGCGGCTCGTACGATGCGGAAGCATTGCGACCAAATCCAACCGAAGGTCAAGGGTCCTCTCCTCGATACGTGTGGTACCGGCGGTGACGGCCTACACACCTTCAACATTTCGACTGCCGCTGCGATTGTCGCGGCTGCGAGTGGCGTCAGTGTGGCGAAACACGGCAATCGGGCGGTGTCGTCCAAAGCCGGAAGCGCGGACGTGCTCGAAGCGCTCGGGGTTCGTATCGACTTGTCCCCGGCGCAGGCGCAACGGTCCATCGAGGAGGTGGGCATCGGGTTCTTGTATGCCCCAAGTCATCATGCGGCGATGAAGCACGCTGCTCCGGTGCGTCGGGAGCTCGGCCTTCGCACCATCTTCAATCTGCTCGGCCCCCTGTCCAATCCCGCCTCTGCGACCCATCAGGTCGTGGGCGTCTATGATCCGGCGCGCATCGAGCAACTGGCGTGGGCGCTTGGGGCACTCGGCCTGACCGCCGCATGGGTGGTGCACGGCTATGGTGGTCTCGACGAGATCTCTTCGGCTGGGCCCACTCGCGTGGCCGAGCTCGTCGACGGTGAGGTACGCGTGTCGGAGCTCAGTCCAGCAGACTTCGGGCTTCCGGAGGCGCCGCTCGAAGCGCTGCGCGGAGGTGACTCCGAACGCAATGCCGACATCATTCGCGAAGTCCTTTCCGGTGCCGAAGGTCCAGCAAGGATTGCGGTCGTGCTCAACGCGGCCGCCGCGCTTCGGGTGACCGGAGTGGCCGAAGACACCCGCGCCGCTGCCGAGCGAGCCGCCGCCGCGATCGACAACGGGGCCGCGCGCCAAACCCTGCAACGCTGGGTGGAGTTCACACAGAGCCTATGAACGACTACCTTTTCGAGATTCTCGCCCGGACTCGTCGTGAGAACCTCCGACGGCGAAGGCACGTCAAGGCGATACGGCCGCTCCAGCGAGAGCCCGAACCGGAGCGTTCCGAACGCGGGATCGAAGCGCTTCGCCGTGCAGCGGGTGACCTGCCGTCGGTGATGGCAGAGGTCAAGTTTCGAAGCCCGAGCGCAGGCACCATTCGAACGTGGAGCGCCGGGGAGGGCGTCCGTGTCGCCCGTGCCTATGAACGAGGTGGTGCGTCGGTCGTCAGCGTGCTTGCGGATGCGTCGGACTTCATGGGATCACCGCTCTTGGTCAGGAGAGTGTCGGAGGCGGTCTCGGTTCCGGTGCTCTTCAAAGGCTTCGTCATCGACCCAGTGCAGGTCGACTTGGCGTTCGATGTGGGCGCTTCCCTCGTCTTGCTGATCGTTCGCGCGCTCGGCGACAAAGCGCTCGAGTCGCTGATGGCGCATACTCGTGCGCTAGGTATGGAACCCGTCGTCGAGGCGGCTGACGCCGAGGAAGTCGACCGTGCGGTCGCAGCGGGCTCGACCATCGTCGGGGTCAACGCTCGCAACCTTCAGACCTTCCAGGTCGACATGGGGATGGCTCATGAGTGTGTTGCGGGCGTTCCCTCCGAACGCGTCACCGTCTTCATGAGCGGGGTACGCACCAATGACGATTTTCGAGAAGTCGCTCAGGGCCGCGCCGACGCTGTTCTGATCGGGGAGGACCTCATGCGAGCCGAGGATCCAGGTGCTCGCCTGTCTGAGCTCTTGGGCTCGGCCTGACGGACTCGTGTTCGAGTAGCAGCGTAACCCGGAAGCAGGTGCCCGTGTCGGGGCGGTCGATGATCTCGATCCGACCTTCATGCTGGTCCACGATCTGCTTCACGAGCGCCAGCCCAAGCCCCACGCCGTGGCTCCGGCCCGAATAGAACATGTCGAAAAGGCGCCCCCGCTGCGCTTCGTCGATCCCTTGCCCTTCGTCGGTCACCTCGAGGAACGCCCGACCTGAATCGTCGCGACCAGTGCGCACCTCGACGGTGCCGCGGTGCGGAGACGCCTGGACGGCGTTCTTCACCAGGTTCCACACCACTTGGCGCATCCTGTCGGGGTCGACCGTGGCGATGATCGGATGGTCCGGGGCACTTTCTTCGATGCGGAGCCCGTTGCTTTGGGTGGCTTCGCCCCGAGCAACGGCCACCACATCGCTGACGAGTGCACGCAGGTCTTGGAGCTCCAGGTGAATCTGGCTCGGTCGACCGACCTGCAGCATCGTAGTGACGAGCGCGTCGAGCCGATCGACCTCCGAAATCACGATACCCAACAAGTGGCGGTCTTCGGGGTCGAGGGTGTTGCCTTCGCGCACCATTTCGACCGACCCCGAGATCGAGCTGAGCGGATTTCTGATTTCGTGTGCAAGCCCCGTGGCGAGCTGTCCAAGGACCGCAAGGCGCTGCGCCTGCTCGGCTTGGTCCTTGAGGTTCTTGATCTCGGTTAGGTCTTGAAACGCGAGAAGAAGCCCGGACGAGTTGCCTTCGGCGTCGACGAGCGCGCTCATCATGTAGCCCATCGGAAACTCTGTGCCGTCGGCTCGCCTTCCCGCCGCTTCGGCACGCCGAGGAGGCTCACTCATGGGTATTTCGTCGTGACCGGGGAGCACCGTCGAGAGCGGTCGGTTCAAGAGCGAGCCGGTACGGTCCCGAAGGATGTCGCGAGCCGCCCGGTTGATCCCGAGGATGCGCCCCTCCTCATTGGCCGTGATGAGCCCGGACGCGATCGAACGCACGATGTCGTCGTTGAGCCTTGCGAGACGTGCGGCACTTTCCTCTGCCGCGATCAGTCGCGCGCCTACCACTTGAGCGCGTCGCGCGAGGTTGGTCGCGAGAAGCGCAACTGCCGCGATACCCACCATGTTCCACAGCAACGCGAAGATGAAATCCTTGGAGTCCAGGATGTATTGGTTCAGAGGCTGGTCCGGCGGAGGCGGCAACCAACCGATGTTCAGCGCAAGCCCCTGGAGGAAGTAGCAGGTCAGACAGGTCGCTGCGGTGTAGTACGCCGCGCTGGCTCCGAGGGTAAGCGCCGCCGTCAGGATCTCGGCGCCATACAGAAACGAGAAGATGCTGCCGGCTCCTCCGGTGAGGTACACCAGCCCCGTGATCAGAAGCACGTCGAGGCCCGTGACCGCCATGGCGACCGTTCGCTCTTGGCGTCCAGCCAAGAGCCACACTCCAAAGAGAATCGACGACCCGTAGATGATCGAGATCAGGATCAGCAGGAAGCTCGGTGTGAATTGGCCATACCGAATCGCGTCGTGTGCTAGGTACAGGGTCGTGCCCAGGAGCACCGTCGCGATGATGAGGCGACCTGCGAGGACCCACTGAAGCCGTCTGTGCGGGTGGGGTTCCTCGCGCTGCTCGGTCGACCTCTCGTGCGGTTGAATCACTCCGCGTTTACTTTGCCGGCGATCGAGAAGATCGGTAGGTACATCGCGATCAGGATGGTGCCCACGATTCCACCGATGAAAACCATCATCAGAGGCTCGAGGAGCGACGTAAGGGCCGCGACAGCAACGTCGACCTCGTCCTCGTAGAAGTCCGCGATCTTGTTGAGCATCGTATCTAGCGCGCCGGTCTGCTCACCCACGCCGATCATCTGCACGACCATTGGTGGGAACACGTTGGTCTCCATCAGTGGCTCCGCCATGGTTCGGCCTTCGCGGATCTTGTTCGAGGTCTCCTGGATTGCCGCTTCGACGACGACGTTGCCCGCTGACTTCTTCACGACGTCGAGCGAATCGAGGATGGGAACGCCGGCTGAGAGCAAAGTTCCAAGAGTCCTCGTGAACCGAGCGACCGAGATCTTGCGCATCACCGGGCCCATTATAGGCATGACCAATAGGGCCCTATGGAAGAAGTGCTTGCCCACTGGCTGCCGATAGACCCAGGTGAAGCTAAATACGAGGGCCGCGGCGCCCAGGATGATCCAGACGATGTTGCCCAGGAAACCTTCCGAGGCCGAAATCACCAACTGCGTCAGCGCCGGAAGCCCCTCCTCACCCCCGAACTCCGTGAACATCTCTTTGAAGCTTGGAATGACCCACGCCAGCATGACGACGACGACGAGGATCGCGACGAAGAAGATTGCGGACGGGTAAACCATGGCGCCGCGAACCTGCCGGGCGAGCTTGACCCTCTTCTCGATGTAGAGTGCGAGCCGATTGAGAATCGTATCGAGGATACCGCCCATCTCACCGGCGCGTACGAGGTTGACGAACAGCTCGTCGAACAGCTTGGGATGGCGCGCGAGACCCTCTGAGAAAGTTCCACCCTGCTCGACGTATTCTTTGACGTCCTTGAGGATGGCGTTGAGCTTCTTGTTATCGCCTCGGCTCGACAGGATATCCAAGCACTGGACCAACGGAAGGCCGGCGTCGATCATCGTGGCGAACTGTCGCGTGAAGATGACGAGCTCTTTCGAGGTGACGCCGACGCCGAACGAGAGCTTGAGCTGTCGGCCCTTCTTCTTGATCTTGACCGGGTTCAGTTGGCGTGCGCGGAGCCGTGTCTGGACGGCTTCCTTGCTATCCGCCTCGATGATTCCCGTCTGAACCTCACCCGCGCGAGTGCGCGCCTCGTATACCCACTCGGCCATGCAATCTCCGCCCGATCCCGTTCGGGCCTCTCAAAATCCTAGCTGATCAGAGATCGCGGGGTCAAAAGTGAGGCGCAATTCCGCTCTGACTGACATCGCCTCGGACCTAGTTTCGATAGGGGTTCTGGATGTCGATATCGACCGACTCAGCCTCGGGCTTAGGGGTCGGCGGGGGCTGCTTCGACGGCCGGTTGCTCCACTCGAGCCGGTTCCGCCGCCGCCGCTTCTACGGCCGGTGGCGGCGCCACAGCTTCGATGGCCTCCGCGGCCTGGGGCCGACTTGATGCACCCAGCAGCTGCCGGACCAAGAAGCCTGCATACATGAACACGAGCACAGTCAGCAGCATGACGAGCCACTTCAACAGGGTCGAGTCGGATGTCACACGCACGATGACGGGAGTACCGTCGGTCAGCATGCCCGAGACGCTTCCCTCCGGCCCTGGCGCGCCGCCCCGACCGTACGTCTGACTCCCCTGCGCAGCGCCGTCGCGGGGCATCGGCACTTGGGACCCGGCGAACTCGGCTCGCCCCAGTATCTCGATCGCGTCTCGCACGCGTTGTCGCTCGAGTTGGAGCTTCTCGGCGTCGAGCGACCGGACGACCTCGGCAACGTCGCGTGTCTTGGCGATCCCAGCCTTGCCGGCCGCCGCGTCAAGTGCTTCGGCGAATTCGTCGGCGGTTTGGAACCGCTTGTCGGGATCGCGATTCAACGCTTTCATCACGATCTCGTCGTACTCCGCCAGCTCCGCCCATAGCT
>JAPUKT010000097.1 GCA_027295555.1 Deltaproteobacteria bacterium | reverse complement strand
GGAAGTATCAAACCGAGACGCAAGACGTTGATCATAGGGGGCCTCCATGGGGGCTGTGCACGCAAGAGCTGCGAGGGGGCTCACAGTAGCATGTTGAGTGGTGATTCAACGATCCGTTTGAACGCCGCCAAATACTGCGCGCCCGTGGCCCCGTCGACGACTCGGTGGTCACAGCTCATGGTGAAACGCATCCGGCGGCCGAGGACGACCTCCCCCTTCCGGACCACTGCCTCTTCGCGGATCGTGCCCACCGCAAGAATCGCGGCTTCGGGAGGATTGATGACCGCCGTGAACTCTTCGATCCCGTACATCCCGAGGTTCGAGATCGAGAAGGTTCCGTTGGTCATCTCCTCGATCGAAAGCCTTCGGTCGCGAGCGCGAGCAGCGAGGTCGCGGATTTCCGCAGCAATTTGGGCAATCCCCTTTCGATCGGCGTCGCGAATGACCGGGGTCATCAACCCGTCTTCGACTGCGACCGCCACGGAAATGTCCACGACCTGGTGGTAGTGGATCTCTTTACCCATCCACGATGCGTTGACCTGAGGGACACGACGAAGGGCGACCGCGGCGGCCTTGATGATCAAGTCGTTGAGCGAGACCTTCTTGCCGTCGGCCTCGAGCTCGGCGTTCATGGCCTTGCGTGCATCGGAAAGCGGGCCGATGTCGACGTCGATCGTGAGGTAGTAGTGGGGAACGGTTTGTGTCGATTCGGTGAGCCGCCGGGCGATAGTTCGCCGCATGCTGCTGGCCTGCTGGATCCGTGGGGGTAAACGCTCGCCGCTGAGCATCGACGACACGGGTGCGACCGGGCCGGTGTAGGAGTCGATATCTCGCTTGACGATGCGCCCATGAGGACCCGTCCCCTGGACCGATCGGAGATCGATACTCCGCTCCCGAGCCAATCGCCGAACCAGCGGCGAAGAAATCACCCGCCCCCCATTGGGCGCTGACGCTGACGCTGGCGCTGGCGCTGACGCTGACGCTGGCGCTGGCGCTGGCGCTGGCGCTGGCGCTGACGCTGACGCTGACGCTGACGCGGGCGCTGGCGCTGGCGATGACTCTAACGCCGCCGCTGACCTCGACTCCACCTGCGCCAGCAGGTCGGTAATATCTTCCCCGGCCTTTCCGATGATCGCCACCGGCACCTCGGCTTCGAGGGTCACGCCCTCGGGAACCAGGATCTTCAAGAGCACGCCGCGGTCGAATGATCGAAACTCCATCGTCGCTTTGTCGGTTTCGACCTCGGCCAATAGGTCATCGATATCGACCGCGTCGCCCTCCTTCTTGGCCCACGAGACGAGTGTGCCTTCTTCCATCGTCGGTGAGAGCTTCGGTAGTCCGATGATCTTCGCCATGACTTACTTCGCATAGGTGACGCGCTTAACCGCGTCGATGACTCGCTCCTCGGTAGGGAGCACCTCGTTTTCTAGATTGAGCGCATAGGGCATCGGCACGTCAAGCCCGGTCACGCGTTCCACCGGAGCGTCGAGATAGTCAAACGCCTGGCGTTGCACCTGGTCGACGATTTCGGCGCCTGGCCCTCCATAGGGCCAGTGCTCGTGAACCACCACGCAGCGGTTGGTTTTTGTCACGCTTTCGATGATCGGCCCCATATCGAGGGGGCGCAGAGTCCGCGGGTCGATGACCTCACACTCGATCCCATCGGCCGCCAACTTCTCCGCGGCTGCCATCGCCACGTAGTAGGGACGGCCCCAAGTCACGATGGTGCAGTCGACGCCGGTGCGGGCGACCCGGCTCACGCCGAGCGGAATCAGCTCCTCGACCCCCTCGTCCGGGACCTCGCCCTTCACCCCGTAGAGCGTTTCGCCCTCGAGGAAGACAACGGGGTTGTTGCTGCGAATGGCGGTCTTGAGGAGACCCTTGGCGTCACGCGGGGTGCTCGGCTGGCACACGGAGAGCCCGGGCACGTTCGTGTAGAACGGTGCCACGGCGTGGCTGTGCTGAGACGCGACTTGGCGCGCGGCACCGTTCGGACCGCGGAAGACGATCGGAACCTGAAGCGCGCCTGCGCTCATTTGGTGGATCTTGGCCGCGTTGCTGATGATCTGGTCGAACGCAACGAACGAGAAGTTCCACGTCATGAACTCGATGATCGGCCGAAGGCCCGCCATTGCTGCGCCAATGCCAACGCCCGCGAAACCAGCCTCGGCGATCGGGGTATCGATGACGCGGCGCTCGCCGAATTTGTCGAGAAGGCCCTCGGAGACTTTGTAAGCGCCTTGGTAGTGCCCGACTTCCTCTCCCATCAGGAACACACGTTCGTCGCGCTCCATCTCCTCGAGCATCGCCTCGCGGAGCGCCTCTCGATAGCGAAGTTGTCTCACGATTCGCCCTCCTCGGCATACACCGTGCTCAGCAAGACGTCTCGGCGGGCCGGCTCGGACGCTTCGGCGAATTTCACGGCTGCGTCGATCTCCTCATCGACTTCGAGATCGATGTCGTCGAGCTTGCTCTCTTCGACCCCGAGCTCCAGCAGCCGATCGCGGGCCACGTGGACCGGATCGAGTTGCTTCTTTTGCTCGAGCTCGGTGCGCGACCTGTACTTCGCGGGATCGCTCATGGAGTGACCCCGGAACCGATATGTGAGCACCTCGATGAACGTCGGTCCACCACCGGTCCGCGCGCGATCGACCGCTTCGGCGATGCGTTCCCGAACGAGAGTCACGTCGTGGCCTTCGAACCGGTCGCCCAGCATCGCGTAGCCTTTCGCCTTGATCGAGAGATCTTTGAGGGCGCTCGTGCGCTCGAGAGGGGTGCCCATCGCGTACTGGTTGTTCTCGCAAACGAACACGATCGGCAACTTCCACAGCCCAGCCAAGCTCATCGCCTCGTGAAAGCCACCGATATTGGTCGAGCCTTCGCCGAAGAAGCAGATCGTCACGCGATCTTCGTTGTTGTATGCGGACTTGAATGCGGTGCCGGCCGCGACCGCCAAGTGGCCGCCGACGATGGCCCAGCCCCCGAGGAAGTTGTGCTCGACGTCGAAGAAGTGCATCGAGCCGCCCATCCCACGCGAGCAGCCGGTGTCTTTGCCAAAGAGCTCGGCCATCGCGGCCTTCGCCGACATCCCACGTGCGAGCGCGATGCCGTGGTCGCGGTAGGTCTGAAAGACGTAGTCGTGATCTTGAAGCGCATCGACCGCGCCGACGGCGATGGCCTCCTGCCCGATGTACAGGTGAAGGAAACCACCGATGTTGCCTTTGGCATAGTTTCGCGCCGCCTCTTCCTCGAAGCGACGCATCACCATCATCGATCGGTACTGCCTGAGAAGGTCGTCCTTGTCCGGCAACGGCGTCCCCACCTCGATAGCTTACAGGACCGTCTTGCGCGCGCCATCAAAAGAAGTTGCTGATTCCATAGGCCGTCTGGAGCTCGATGAGGTACTCGAGGAACGATTCACCCTGTTGAAGCTCCTGCAATTTGTCAGGCACCGAAGGGTCGGTCGGCGGAAGGGTGTCTACCTCGTTTTGCAGGTCCACGAGTCGTTTGAGCAATTGAAAGCCCACCTGCTCTTCCTCGAGGTTCAATTCGAGATTCGGCCGGATCTTCACGGCAACGTAAGGAGTGCGGAACCGGTTCGACTCGAACACGACGTAGTCGGCATCCTCGGCACTATCACAATCATTGGGCACGTCAGGATCGACGACGATGTGGCCCGCACCGAGACCATCGGTTCCGTAGACGCAAGTCGGGCTTCCATCGGGTTGGATGTCCGGAATGTTGAAACCGGAACCGCTACCGGCTTTGAAGATCAAGAGCCGCTGCTCGAAGCTCGTGTCGTAGTAGACGGGGAACTGCGCCAGCGCGAGAATGGCTGCCCAGCTTCGAAGCACCTCGTTGGTCGTGCCCTCAATGGCCGCGCCGGGATACACCTCGCGCTGGCTGCCACGACAGGGGACGAAAGCATTGTCCTCGAAGCATTCACCGAGCGCGGTGCCTCGGTACCAACTCATGTGCTGTACGACCGGCTCGCCATCTTCCATGCGTAGTCGCGGTGCGAACCAGCTCTCGTCCTGAAGAATGATCCCACCGAAGAACTCGGTCATTTCGGTTTGGAAGAGGTCGTAGAAGTTGATGAAGTAACGCTCGTCTACCGTGAAGCTCAGGCCCCAATCGCGAATGGCAAGCGCGAGAAGCGCGACGAACTTGTCGTAGAACACCCCGGCACGTTCGGGCCGGAAGAAGCCGAAATACCCTTCCTGGTACTTGGTCCACATCCCGAACCCCTGGCCCGGCAAGAGGCTCAAGTCGGAGCCTGGAAGGTCGATCGATTCGCCCATCCAGCGATAGATGTTCTGGCTCGCATCGTATTGGTACGAGCCCTCGTCCGGCAGGTTCACGATCTCGATGAACCAGTTCATCGCGTCGATCGACGCCAGGAACTGATCGTCGAAACCGA
>JAPUKT010000096.1 GCA_027295555.1 Deltaproteobacteria bacterium | reverse complement strand
CGGTATGACCGTGCCATATTTCGCGATTGAAATCGCCCGACATCGACTGATCCCGGCGCATTTCAACCGCAGCGTGATCTTGGCGGAGATGCATTCGCCCAGGGACGCAATTGAACCCGGGTTCCTCGACCGAGTCGTTCCCTCGGATCAGGTCGTGCGCACCGCGCAGGAAAGCGCGGCGGCGATGTCCGCGTTGGACATGACAGCACACGCCGCGACCAAGCTGAGGGCCAGGGGCGCTACGCTTACAGCGCTTCGGCACGCGATTGAATCAGAGCTGACCTCGTAGCGGAAGCGGCCTCTTGATTCCCTGACCGGGCAGGTTCAGGATCTGTGGGCGTAAAGCCCGTATGAGCCCCAACCTGGAGGAAGTCCCATGGCCGTGTCCGATCACGTCAACCTCGAGCAATTCATGGAGGGCGTCGAGCGTCGCAATCCGGGTGAGATCGAGTTCCATCAAGCGGTGTACGAGGTCGCCGTCAACGTGTTCGACTTCATCGCCGACAAAGAGGTCTATCACGAGTACCAGATCCTGCGGCGCATTGCGGAGCCGGATCGCGTCGTGAGTTTCCGCGTCTGCTGGGAGGACGACAAGGGCGACACCCGCGTGCAGCGTGGCTGGCGCGTTCAGAACAACAACTCGATCGGCCCGTACAAGGGCGGGTTGCGGTTTCACTCACGCGTCAACCAGAGCATCCTCAAGTTTCTCGCCTTCGAGCAGACGTTCAAGAACAGCCTCACCGGTCTACCGATGGGCGGCGGTAAGGGTGGCTCGAACTTCAATCCGAAAGGCAAATCAGATCACGAGGTGATGCGCTTCTGCCAGTCGTTCATGAACGAGCTTTACCGCCACGTGGGCGAAGACGTAGACGTACCGGCGGGCGACATCGGCGTCGGTGCGCGCGAGATCGGGTATCTGTTCGGGCAGTACAAGCGCATCACGAACCGGTTCGTCGGGGTGCTCACTGGGAAAGGCATGGAGTATGGCGGCAGTCCGATCCGCACCGAGGCCACCGGCTACGGCACGGTGTACTTCATGGAGTCGATGCTGAACCGAGTGAATGACTCGGTCGACGGAAAGACCTGCCTCGTCTCCGGATCGGGCAACGTGGCTCAACACGCCGTCGAAAAGATCAATCACTTGGGCGGCAGGGCCGTGACGCTTTCCGACTCAGGCGGCTTCATCTACGACCCCGAGGGCATCGACACGGACAAGTTGGCGTTCGTCAAAGACCTGAAGAACCTGAGGCGTGGGCGCCTAAGCGAGTACGCAAAGAAGTTCGGGGTCGAACATCACGAGGGGCGACCTTGGGGGATCACGGCCGATCTCGCCTTCCCGTGCGCGACGCAAAACGAGATTTCGACGGCAGAGGCGAAAACGCTGATCGCGAATGGCGTCAAGGGCGTATCCGAGGGGGCGAACATGCCGACCGAACAGCAGGGCATCCATGCTTTCACGAACGCGAAGGTTCTGTTCGCCCCCAGCAAGGCTGCAAACGCGGGTGGCGTCGCGGTGTCGGGTCTCGAGATGAGCCAAAACTCCGCGCGCATCACCTGGAAGGAAGAGGACCTTCAGAAACTCCTGCTAGACATCATGACCGGCATCCACGACCGATGCGTCGAGCACGGCAGGAGCCCGAACGACGACTACGTCAACTACGTGAAGGGCGCGAACATCGCCGCGTTCATCAAAGTCGCGGACGCCATGCTGGCCTACGGTGTCGTGTAGGCCGGGGCCTGTCATTCAGCTACTGAGCTTCAGCATTCGCCCCAATGGAAGGTCGAGCGGCGAGACGAGTCCGGGCTTCGCAGCGCAAACGAATGGAATTGCATTGATGGCTTTGGTGCCGGTCGCCCACGTTCCGTCCAAATCATTGTCCGCGTAGATTTCGTGGGTCAGCCGGCTGCCCGGTGTCCCCTTGACGTCCACCTCGATCCAGCCTTGCTTGGGACCGTCTGCCAACCACGATTCGCCGACGTATTCGGTTCCGAGCAGGAAGCGGAGCTCGATGGTCGCCACAGGGGTGCCGCCGTGCGTCGTCGATGCTTTCAGCAACAGCCCAGCCATCGTCCCTTTTCGGACGATGATCTTGTCCTCGTAGTCTTTCGTTGCTGGTTCATACTCGTACGAGAAATCGGTCCCGTCGTGAGGCAAGCCGAGCTCTTCGCAGAGTAGGTCGGTGACTTGATGGAGGCTCCTTGCAAAGATCGAGTAAGCGCCGCGCGGTCCGCTCGCGAGCTCTTCCTCGGATTTGCCGAATCCGAACATGTCGAGAAAGACCTCACTCAGAGAGGCTTGAGGCTCGCAGGTCTTGATGTAGATGGACTCGACGTCGGCACAGATGGACGAGCCGAGCAGAGCCAGCTCGTAGCTCAAGCCGGGGTTGAGTCCGGTGCCGTATAGCGAGGACTGCCCCGCTTCGCACGCCTTCACAATCTCGGGAAAGCAAGAGCGCTTCTTGGGGTTCCAGCCCGCGATGATGCTGATGACGTTCTTTCCGCTCGCGAGAATGCGGATGATTTCGTCGTACCGTTCCGTCGGTGGGTTGTAGAGCACGCAGTCCGCGTCGAGCGAGAGAATCTCCTCGATGTTGTTGGTCGCTCGCACCCCGAGCGGGTCGACCCCGGCGATTTCTCCGACATCGACACCGTTTTTCGCTTCATGGTGAACGTACGCGCCCACGAGCTCCATCGATGGGCATGCCGCAACGACACGGATTTGGTGCCTCGCGATTTCGCCCGTGTACCACTGTATGACCCTGAGTTTCTTCATCGTTCCAGGTATCGCCTTTACCGGTTAGGATTGCGCAAGAACAGTATGACGGCTCCCAGAGTAACCAATTACGATAGCTGGTGGAGGGAGAATTAAATGCCGAACGCATCCCGCGCGACCGAACCGCGGAAAGCTTTTTCCGAGGTCATCAAGTTTGTAGCCGTCGTTGCGGTAATCGCGCTCGGACTAACCGCCGGCGCGCTGCTGGCTGAGGGCATGGTGCTCGTGCCGTA
>JAPUKT010000095.1 GCA_027295555.1 Deltaproteobacteria bacterium | reverse complement strand
AAGATTCCTGACATCCACGCCGAAAGGCGAAATGTTCATGAACCACGACTGCCCGTAAGCCCAAATCAGAAGGAAACCCCCGGAAGCCGCAAGTGCAACGCCCGCGAAGACCATGAGTGCAGTGGTCGTGCGACGGAACTGCAAGTACAGCAGGACAAAGATGATTGCCAGGGCAAGAGGGACTAGGACCATCAAGCGCTTGGCGCTCCGGACCTGGTTCTCGTAGGTGCCGGCAAATCGGTAACTGACGCCCTCTGGAATGACAAGCTCGCCGGACTCGATGCGCTGCTGCAGGGCTCGCTGAGCTGCGTGCACGCTCTCTACTTCGCCCACGCCTTTCGACGGATCAAAGGTCACGTAAGCATTGAGGAAAGTGTCCTCGGTGCGGATCATCTGTGGCCCGCGAACGTAACGGATGTCGCTCACTTGCTCGAGCGGGATTTGACCGCCATTCGACATAGGTACCAGGACTCGTTTCAGCGCTTCTAGGCTATCCCGCTCCTCCCGCTTATAGCGAACGCGCACGGGATATCGCTCGCGTCCTTCCACCGTCCTGGTCAGCATGCGTCCGCCGATTGCGACTTGAATTACATCCTGCACGTCCGTGATCGTGAGGCCGTGACGAGATATGGCTTCCCGGTCTATGTCGATCTCTATATATGGCTTGCCCACGATTCGGTCGGCAAGCACGGTCTTGCTTTCGATCTCGGGGACCTGTTTCAAGATTCCCTCCACCTCCAGTCCAAACGCCTCGAGTGTGTCGAGATCCGGCCCCTTGATCTTGATGCCTACTGCCGACCGCATGCCGGTTTGCAGCATCACGATGCGGGTCTTGATGGGCATCAGCTTGGGTGAGCCCGTGAGGCCTGGGTACTCGGCAGCTTTGGCAACTTCAGCCCAGATGTCATCGGAGGAGCGAATATGGTCCCGCCACTGCCGAAACGGGGGTCCGTCAGGGTCAGGAATGAGCTGACCCCGATCGTCGCGCACGAACTCTTCCTCTTCCTCGTCGTAGCGGAACGTCCCGATGTGCCCGGCCTCGTCAAGAACATACTCCGAATGGTAGTTGACGACGGTTTCGAACATCGAAATCGGCGCTGGGTCGAGGGGGCTTTCGGCCCGACCGAGCTTACCTACGGCTCGGGTCACCTCGGGAATCGCGGCAACCGCCGCATCGATGCTGCGCATCATTTCCATTGCCTGCCCAAGCGACGCATGCGGGGTTGTCGTTGGCATCAATAGGAACGAGCCTTCGTCGAAAGGCGGCATGAAGTCTTCCTGAAGACCGGGCGCCACACTTTCAACTGCTTGGTAAGGCCGCAGATCACGGACCCAATCCGGCAACCATCCGAAGACCGTAGGTACGCCCAGCCAGGCGGTAAGACCAAGCAGCACGAAGGCTACGTTGCTGGTGAGGAATGCAAGCTTGTGGCGCAAGCTCCACCCAAGAATCCGCTGGTAGAAACGCTGGAACAGCCAGAACAACACCATCAGGATTGCGACCATGAAAACCACGAACAGCAGATTTGCCGGCAGCGATCGGGCCGGCCCCAACGGCATCCAGTAGGCGGTGAGACCCACTGCTACGCCGATGATGGCAATCGCGACGGCAGCGATGCGTGTGAGCCCACGGAAGCGCTTCGGCATCCACGGAATGCCGAGCTCGAGGCCGCCGACAACGATTGCCAGCAGGCCCGCTGTGACGGCCCCGGACCCCAACAACGCGACGCCACAGGCCACAATGACCCAGTTGAAGACCATGCTTCCCTGGAACAGTAGAGCCCACCGCCTGCCAGGTGCGGCGTCTTGTGGCTGCTTTGTCGACCGCAAAATGAGGTGCGCGAGAGGAGGAAGAACGACTACCGAAATCAGAAATGCCGCCACGATCGCAAACGTCTTGGTGTAGGCAAGAGGCGTGAAGAGCCTTCCCTCGGCGGCGGTGAGGCCGAAGATGGGCAGAAAGCCTACTACCGTAGTCAGCACCGAAGTCATCACAGCCGCAGCCACTTCACCTGTGGCGCGTGGAACGATGCTAACGCGGTCAGCATCCGGGGACGCTTCGTCTAAACGTTGGGCGATGTTTTCGGTGAACACGATGCCCATGTCGACCATGGTGCCAATTGCGATAGCAATGCCTGAAAGCGCCATCACGTTGGCATCCACACCTACGTATTTCATGGCGACGAAGGTCCCGAGAACGCTCAGTGGCAACAGAATCGAAATCAAAAACGAAGTCCTCAGATGCCGCATAATGAGGAGCACGACGATCACCGTGATCAGCACCTGCTGAATCAGCGCGAGCGAAAGCGTATCCAACGTTTCGTTGATGATTTGCGTGCGGTCGTAGAAAGGAACGACTTTGACCTGCGCAACCGTGCCGTCTTCCATCGTGCGGCGCGGCAGCCCGATCGAAATTTCGTCAATCTTCTGGCGAAGGCGATCGATCACGGCAAGCGGGTTGTCCCCGAAACGAACAACGACGACGCCACCCACCGTTTCGGCTCCACCATCGTCTAGAGCGCCTCGCCGGCCCGCCGGACCAAAGTGGACCCGCGCGATGTCTCGAATCCGTATGGGTGTGTGTTCCCGGGTCGTGATGACGACCTCCTCCAGATCTGAAAGCTTCCGGATGAAGCCGAGGCCGCGGATGATGTACTCGACACGATTGATCTCGATCGTGCGCGCGCCCGTATCGAGGTTCGCGTTCTTGACGGCCCTCGCCACTTGGCCGATCGTGACCCTGTGTGCGAGCATGGCCTCCGGGTCGACGTCGACCTGGTACTCGCGGACATAACCGCCGACCGAGGCAACTTCCGAGACGCCTGAAACCGCTTGGAGTGCGTAGCGAACGTTCCAGTCTTGGATCGAACGGAGCTCCTCTAGACTGAACGCAGCGGGGACAACGGAGCCGTGCTCGTCCTGCGCCTGGAGGGTGTACCAATACACTTGCCCAAGCGCCGTGGCGTCGGGTCCGAGGGTCGGCGTTGCGTCATCCGGCAAGGTGCCGGCTGGGAGCGAGGCGAGCTTCTCGAGCACACGGGAACGCGACCAGTAGAAGTCGATGTCGTCTTCAAAGATGACGTAGATGCTGGAGAAACCGAAGACCGAGGCACTGCGTACGGAACGCACACCAGGAATGCCCAGAAGAGCGGTCGTCAATGGATACGTGATCTGGTCTTCGACGTCGCGGGGCGATCTTCCGGGCCAGTCTGTGAATACGATCTGCTGATTCTCGCTGATGTCAGGCAGAGCATCGACCGGCACGGGATCGCGAGGAAACCCTCCGAGGTCCCAGTCGAAGGGTGCAACGGACAACCCTGCAGCGATCAGCACCCCAAGCAGAATGAAAACAACGAGCTTGTTCTCGACGAAAAAGCGCGAAAAATCCTCCCAGCGCCGTTCGCTCGTGTTTCGTTCATGGTCGGTCAAACGGTGTGCTCCTTGCTCGCAGTGTTAGTGCTGATGGCCACCGGAGGGGGCGGGAGGCGGTGTTTCGGGTTCGAGTGAGGCACCCAGGCGTTCGGATGGAAACACCGTAGCGCGGAACTCGCCGTGGCGTAGCATCGCTTGACCGTAGTAGGGGTTCGCCAATGCTTCGTCTCGCTGGATCCACTCTGCACCTTTTGCGTCGAAGGCGATGGAGCAGAACGCAAGCCGAACCGCTGACTCGAGAGGATTCCCAAAAAGGCGCAAGAGCTCCGTCACCTGCATGCTCACGTGTTCAAAAGCGCTGCGTAGGTCTCCGGCGTCGCTGGACGACGCCCCATGACGCGAGTGACCCACCAGCTTCGACGCAACACGTTGCCACGCTTCCAGCGCCTTACGAGAACCTTGGGGACTGGCTTCATTTACGCGCTCCGCAAGGTGACGTAGGCTCTCACGGGCCGCATCGAGGTCGTCCTGCGCGAGGCTCACCTGGACCTCGAGGTACGCCTCCATTGCAGGGCGTAGAGCCTCTCGAAATGCAGAGGACACAGGAGGTGCCGGAGGAGGCGCAGAGGAGACATCGTCAGACATGGTCATCATGCTGCGCCCACCTCGCAATTGAAGATCGGCGTCCAATACAAACGCTCCTTGTACGACGACTCTTTCGCCCTCGTTCAGCCCGGCGATGACCGGATACACCGGGCCTGACCGGGGTCCGAGCCTCACCACGCGGAGCTCATAGGTGGGTCGCGACGCCTCTGGGACTTCGACGAAAACCACCGAGCGGCGCCCCGTGAACAAGGGTGCAGACTCCGGAATGACTAGTGGCGCCGGTCCGTCGACCGCGTCCGTCTCGATCACCGCTTCTGCGAACATCCCGGGACGGAGCCGGCCTCGAGCGTTGTCGACCTCGACGCGTACGCGGGCTGTGCGCTGGCGCTCGTCGAGGACTGGATCAATGAACGCGGTACGGCCGATGAAAGGCTCACCCGCTAGGCCTTCGACTTTCACGACCACCTCCTGGCCAACGCGGAGATGCGGCAAGTCTGTCTCGTACGCGTCGATCTGGACCCACACGCGTGAAAGATCGGCGATGCGATATAGAGGTGTGCCGGCGGAGACATACTGCCCCTCGTCCACGAGCCGCTCCAGCACCGTGCCCGAAAACGGTGACCGGATTTGCACATGAGTCGGCGGCTGCTTGCTTCGAAGAACGCCGTTGATCTGCGAGTTGGGCACCCCGAGCAGGCGTAAACGCTCTTTCGTTGCAGCGAGGGCTTCTTGCGCCATGTCGGCCGAGCCGTGCAGTCCACCCGTAAGGCGTTCGGCTTGATCGGCAGCAACGACGAGATCACGCATCGCGCTGTAGATCTCGGGACTGTAGAGGGTCGCAACGACCTGGTTGCGTTTGATGCGCGCACCTGTGATTCGAATGCGGAGCTCATCGATGCGCCCCGCCGTCCAGGGAGTGACGGTTCGGATGCGAGTCTCGTCAAAGTCGATGCGGCCAAGCAGGCGGAGCTCTGCGCGAGAAGAAGCTCGTTCGACGGGGGCCGTTTCAATGGCTGCGAGCGCCCGTGCGCGTGGTGAGAGCTTAACCAACTCACCTCGCGTGCTGATATCGTCGTCGTCGTCCGCGTCATGGGTTGTCGCCGGGATGAGATCCATCCCGCAAATCGGGCATTGGCCCGGCTCGTCCATGCGGATCTGCGGATGCATGGAACAGGTCCACACGGTGCTTGGCGCATCGGCGCCATGGTCGTGTCCCGCCAGGGAAGCGGCCATTTCGCCTGCTTCCGGTGGCGCGGAGTCTCCATCCCCTACTCGGACGCCGATCCAAAACGCGAGGAGAAGCAACACCGCAATCACGGCGCCTCGCCTCAACCTACCTTGGCTTGCTCCGAGGCGTGTTCTCGTGTTCTCGAGCCACTGATTCATACGTTTACTCATTGGGCCATGTCATCCTCTGATGGGCGAGCCGGTACGGGCTGACCGGCCACGCGTTCGAGCTCGGCCCATACCACTCCATAGCTCGCGTGTGCCTCGAACAGCCCTAGCTGAAGCTCGAGCAGGGCCTTCTCCGCGATGAGCACTTCTGCCAACGAAGCGCGACCGCTTTGGTATCCATCGAGCGTCGATACGTATGTCGTTTCGGCCTGAGGGACGAGGGTTGTCTGGTAGAGGCGCACGCGCCGAACGGCGTCGCGAAGATTGGCGAGTACTTGTTTCAACTCCGCAACGGCACGGTCCCGGGCCGAGCGCTCGCGGGCGCGATACATGGCCCCCTCCGCTCTGGCCTGTTTCTGCGCTTCCTTATAGGATCTCACCCAAACCGGAACCTGCAAAGCGACCGTTCCAACGACCGCGTCCTGGCCACTGCCAGGTA
>JAPUKT010000094.1 GCA_027295555.1 Deltaproteobacteria bacterium | reverse complement strand
CGAGCTCTCGGCGATGATGTTTCGCGGTCAAGCGGGTAAGACGGCAGAGGCGGCAGCGGCAGCGCGACAAGCCGCGGCCAAAGCCCTCGACCTCCGGGATGCGACAGCGAGCGCGATTCCCGACGTTCGCGGGGCGCTTTCGAATCGCGAACGCGAGCAGTTGGAGAAGCAAGCAGCCCGACAGGAGGCCGCGCGCGAGGCGTCGCACCAGCTCGCGCGTCGCCTCCGTGAGGAAGTCGGTGGCGTGCCCATATCCGACCAGGCGGCCGAAGCCCTCGAGTCTATCGAGCAGCCGATGCGGAGAGCAACGCAGTCGTTGAACGCGGAGCAGCCCCTCGAAGCCAACAAGCAACAAGAGGCGGCAGCCGACCAGCTAAGGCGGCTACGGCAACAGCTCGAGTCACAGCAGCGAAGCAGGAACGGCAGAGGTGGCGATGACCGCGGTGAAGGAAAGCGCTCGACCGAACGCGTCGAGATCCCAAAGGGCCGTTCGAAGGCGGATGAGCAGGCGTGGCGTCGCCGTGTGCTCGACGCCCGAAAGGGAGATGCGCCTGAGGGTTATCAACCAGCGGTTCAGGACTACTACGAAAGGTTATTGCGATGAAACGCTTTGTCTTATTCGTCTTGTGCACATTGATCGCCTCGACTTCGGTTACGGTTCCCGCGGAGCCGGTAACGGAAGAGGAGATCCTGGAGCTGCTCGACGCCTCGCTTTCTGCCGGTGAGGGGGTGCCGGCACAAGTGCTGCTAAAGAAGTACCTGGCGAGCTACCCGCGCACCGCAAGGGTCATCGAGCTCGAGGTGATCGCCGCGTTCTATTCCGGTGACTATGAAGGAGCCACAGTAGGACTTGCCGAGCTGCGGCAGGAAGCAGGCGCGTCTACCCACCTGGGATTCCTCGCGAACATCATTCTGGACACCTACGAGACCACCAAAAACTACGAAACCTTCAAGTCCGGCGACTTCGAAGTCCGCTATGCGCCTGGCCCTGACGAAATCCTCGTTCCCTACGCGATTGACGCCCTCAAAGCCGCTGCTGAGGCGATGGAGAACGAGCTGGGCGTGAAAATGGCCAGTCCGGTTCGGCTCGAAATCTACCCCGATGCGGAGTCGCTCGCGCGGGTGTCGACACTTTCCGTCGATGCGATTCGAAACACGGGCACCATCGCGCTTTGCAAATGGGGGCGTCTGATGATCGCTTCGCCGCGCGCACTCATGCGCGGTTACCCCTGGCTCGACACAATTGCGCACGAGTACGTTCACCTGGTGATCATCAAGGCCACGCTCGACCGCGCGCCCGTTTGGCTGCAGGAGGGCTTGGCCAAACTGCTCGAAACGCGTTGGAGGCTGCCGCGAACCCAGCTTCCCAACGATCCCGCGAGCACTCGACTGCTGCTCGGCGCCGCCGAGGCCAATGAGCTCCTCGACTTCGATCAGCTGCATCCGTCGATCGCCCTTTTGCCCACCCAGAAAGATGCGACCCTCGCGTTCGCCCAGGTGTCGTCGTTCATGGAAATGTTCTACAATCGACACGGGCGCGAAGGGGTGCAACGTGGCCTCGCACAGATCACCGACGGGGTCGATGCGCGCAAGGCCTTCGCAGCGGTGGCAGCCACCTCCTGGAAAGGGCTCGAGAGCGACTGGAAGAAGGAGCTTGCGATCAAACCCAAGCCGCCGGCTGTCCGATTTCTTCGGCGCTACCTGAGCGGGGAGGCGACCGAAAGTGACGAGCTCGCCGACGTCGAATTGGAAAAGGCGCGGAAGTACTTGCGACTCGGCGACCTATTGTGGGTCCGTTCCCGGCCCGCCGCCGCGTCGGTCGAATACGGAAAAGCGCACCGCGTCGCTCCCTCTGATCCGGTGGTCGCGTCGCGCTACGCCCGTTCGGCGATTGCCGGTGGACGTCCGCGGGACGCCATCAAACCACTGGTGTACACCTTGTTGCTCTACCCCACACATGCACCTGCGCAGTCGAGCCTGGCCACGGCGCGCCTGCGGACAGGTAGTCACAACGCAGCGGGGCACGCTGCCTCACGCGCGATCGCCCTGAATCCGTTCGACCCGCAGCCTCACTGTGTGCTCGCGGAGCTCGGCGGCCCTACAGCGGCGCACGAGCGAGGGCTGTGCACGCGACTCGGGGGAATGCGGGAGTAATCTGGCGCTTCTCCCGACCAAGCGCTAAGAGGTCTTCGTGAGCGAACCCGAAATTAGCACTCCGCCTCCCCCGCCGAGCGCCGCCGCCTCCGACGTCGTTCGAGTACAGCAGCTTTCGCACGCTCGTGATGAAATCGTGGAGCGCCTGAAGCAGCGCATCATTGGACAAGAAGGGGTCATCGAGCTCCTGCTGATCGCGCTTTTTGCCCGCGGCCACGGCTTGTTCGTCGGGGTTCCAGGCCTCGCCAAGACGCTTCTGATTACGACACTGGCCGACGCGCTGTCGCTTCACTCCAATCGGATTCAGTTCACACCCGACCTGATGCCGAGCGACGTGACGGGTACCGACGTGCTCGAAGAGAGCACCGCCACCGGCAAGCGACATTTTCGTTTCATTCCGGGCCCCGTATTCACCAACATTCTCTTGGCGGACGAGATCAACCGGGCGCCACCCAAGACCCAGGCCGCGTTGCTGCAGTCGATGGCCGAGGGGCAAGTCACAGCGGGCGGCAACACGTATGCGCTCGAGCAGCCGTATCTGGTCTTCGCCACGCAGAACCCGATCGAGCAAGAGGGCACCTACCCTCTGCCCGAGGCGCAGCTCGACCGCTTTCTTTTTCAAATCGACGTCGGCTACCCGAGCGCGCACGAAGAGGTCGACATCGTGAAACGAACGACCGCCCCCATGCCGACGACGATCACGCCGGTCCTTTCTTCGGAGGAAATCGTGGGCTTCCAGGATCTCGTGCCTCGTGTCCCGGCTGCAGACCACGTCGTTCAGCACGCGGTGGAGATCGTTCGCACGTCACGACCGGACGACATCAAGGCAATCGACCTCGTCAAGAAGAACGTCGCGTGGGGCGCCGGGCCGCGCGCGAGCCAAGGCCTCATCCTCGGCGCGAAAGCCCGCGCAATCCTTCACGGCCGTTACGCGGCGGAGTTGGACGACGTTCGCGCGCTAGTGAAACCGATCTTGATGCATCGCCTCGTCATGAACTTCCGAGCCGAAGCCGAAGGCGTCACCGCGACGGACGTGATCGAGAGCATCATGCAAAGCATCGAGCCGTGAGCCACGTGCTCGAACCCGAGCTGGCAACCAGGCTTGCAGGGCTCACACTGAGAGCAAAGCGAACGGTCGATGGGCTCCTCGCTGGCATGCACCGTAGCCCTCACCGCGGGGCGAGCACGATCTTCAAGGAGCACCGCGAGTACCGGCCCGGTTACGATCCGCGCTTGATCGACTGGCGAGCTTACGCGCGATCCGACCGGTACGCGATCAAGCACTTCGAGCACGAAACCCAGCTACGCGGGACGCTGGCCCTCGACATCTCGCCATCCATGCGTTGGGGCAGCGGCGATACGACCAAGCTCGACTACGCCACCACGTTGCTTGCCGCTCTTGCGTACGTCCTGACCAGGCAGGGCGACGCGGTGTCACTCATCACATTCGACGAGACGATTCGGGATCGA
>JAPUKT010000093.1 GCA_027295555.1 Deltaproteobacteria bacterium | reverse complement strand
GTCCAACGTTTCCCGGAGCAAGCCCCATGCCGAAAACACCACGAGCGCGGTGATGAAAAGGGAAGCTACCGGATCGGCCCACTTCCAACCGAAGAGCATGATGGCGAGGCCTGCCCCGATGGCTCCGATGCTGCCCAGCGTGTCGGCCATGACGTGAAGCCAGGCGCCTTTGACGTTGAGATTCTCGTTCTTGCCGCCGCTGAGGATCTTGAGATTGATGAGATTGATGACGAGACCGCCCGTCGCGACCGCCACCATCAAGCTCGCATCGACGTTCTCCGGCTTGGACATGCGTTCCCATGCCTCGACCGCGATCAGCACCGCCACTGCGAGGAGCGTAGCCCCATTGATGAGGGCCGCGACGATCTCGGCGCGATGGAAGCCGTACGTGCGCTGCCTGGTCGCTGGTCGCTGCGACCACCCGACCGCCGCAAGCGACAGCCCGAGTGCCGCGACGTCCGAGAACATGTGCCCGGCGTCCGCCAGCAGGGCCAACGAGTTGGACAGGTATCCGCCGACGACCTCGGCGACCATGTAGATCGCCGTGAGGATCAGGGCGGTCTTGAGGCGCTTGCGGTTTCCTGCCGTGTGCTCGGTCGGCCCGCCGTGTGAATGGCTATGACCCATCGGACTCGATCATAGCTGCTGAGCGCTAGGCGAACCATTCCTTCTGTAGCTCTTCGAGCGCTTCGTGCATCATTTGCTCGAGCGCCATCACGTGGATTCGGTAGTGCTTGGAGATTTGGGCCGAGAAGCGGGATTCGTGGAAGCAGCGGACGAAGATCTCGAGGCTCTGCGACCGCTTTCGCAGCAACATCGCCAAGCGAAAGTTCAGGGAGTCGCTGTCGGTGCCAAAGATGAAGACCGGGGGATGGGCGACGTTCTTCAGGAGTGCGTCGAGTTGGTCCCAGACCGTGGGGTCTTCTGCGTCGCCATCGACGACATCGACGGGAAAAGTGGCTTCCTCTTGGGTCTGCATGTTGAAGGCGGCCACGGCGTTCTTGGCGGCCTTGTCCACGACCACCACCCGCTCGAGGTCATTGCTCGCCTCGCGCCGTAGGTGGTCCAGCATCGTCTGACCGAAGCGGCCGAACCCAACGAGCACCACCGCGTCGCGCGCCGAAGTTTGCTCAAAGCGCGGGGCGAGATGCTGATCGTACAACCGGTCCGCGGCCATGTGATGCATGTTGAAGGCACGGATTCGTTGCCCTTCACTATCTCCCATCAATCGGTCCATCTCTCGCTTCATTCGAATGTCATCGATGTGTGCGACGATCGACATCTCGGGCTCGGCTTCGAGCACTGCCCAAGCCGCCTCGAGGTTGACGAGATCGTCACCCGTCAGCAGAGCGACGCCTTTAGCCCGGTCCAGGGCGAGCACGTCCAAGGTCGAAGCGTTGCGGATGTCGGCGCAGACATACGGCGCGCCATACTGGCTTCGCGCTTTCGCCAGAAGTCGTTGACTTTCCTGCGTGTCGACCAAGAGCACGCGCGGGTTCTTCTTCGCTGCATAGAGGCTCTCGAGGAAGAGCTCCCCAAGTCGACCCACGCCTACGACGATGATGTGGTCGCGAAGGTTCTGACTTTGAAGCCATGCAGGTTTCAAAAGGCGCAATGCGCTTTCCACCAACACGCCCATCGTCACGAGCGGCGCGAGGAAATACGCAAGCCAGAGTGCGATCCGCGCACCGTTGGGGCCATCGACCGGGACACCGAGATCGAGGCCACCCAGTACGAACAAGCCGAGCGAGTAGTAGACATGCGTCAGGATCCCTGCACCCAGGACTTCCGGTCGATCCGAGACGACGACGCCGTTCCGAAACGCATAGAGCGCCAGCCCGAAAGCGGAGACCGCCAACGCGACGCGCCAAATCCAGTCAATCGACGACCGCATAGGGCACCCTATCGCAGCGGCGACGGGACGAAAACCCTCCTTCAGTCGTCGGAACGATCGATCCCGAGCTCGTGGAGCGCCTCAGGGGTGTCGACGTCGATGTTCACGGCCGCGCTTTCGACGTCGACGTAACAGATCGCTGCCGCGTGGCTGTGAAAAAGCGCCTTGCCGCCAACGTCGCCGGACAGCTGTCGCAGCTCGGGGAAGTGGCGCGACCCCCACAGGACCGGGTTACCACGCTTTCGGCCGAACATCGGGATGTAGATGCTGAGGTCCCCGTCGGGACTGAACGCATTGAGCAGTCGACCGATCACGCCCGTACCGACCCAAGGCATGTCCCCGAGGGCGATCAGCACTCCGTCCACGTCGTCTGCGACAGTCGAGACGCCAGTGCGCACGGACGAACCCATCCCTTCTTCGTAGTCGGGGTTGTGTACCAGCTCGACTTCGCGGTTCCCAAGCGCGGCCTGGATCTCTTTGGGAGCATGACCCGTGACCACGATGACTTCGTCTATGCCGCTCTCTTGGAGGGCATCGACCACCCGGGCGACCATGGGTGTGCCATTCACCGGAACGGTCAGCTTGTTGGCTTGGCCCATCCGACGCGACGCCCCCGCGGCGAGAACCACCGCGACGATGTTCTTACTGGCGCCCTTCGGACTGCTGAGGTTTCGAGGCATCGGTCGGCCTGGGATCTCTTTGAGCAGCCCGCCCACCCCGAGGCCACTGATGAGCGTAGAATCGACGGGCTCGCCGATGAAGAATCGCCTTAGCACATGGTCGAACCCACTTGGATTGAGAGAGCGGGCGCAGCCCGGCAGGCCGAACACGGTGCTCTTGTCGAGTGTCCCAACCATCAGAAGGTTCCCTGGGTCGACCGGCATCCCCAGGTGAACGACTTCACCGCCCGCCTTTTGCAATCCGGAGGGTATGACGTCCCCGCGATCGACGATCGCAGAGGCACCCAGCAACAAGATCGGGTTGCAACCTTCTTCACGCAGCGTGGCGATCGCTCGGGCCACCGCGTCCGTGGAATGCTCGCAACGGACTTCCCGACGTACCCGGGAGCCAAGGGCGCTCAAGCGGGCCCGCTGTGCTCGACTGGCCCGTTCGAGCAAGGTTTGGCTCACCCCCGGAAGCTCGGTGAGCACGAGGCCGGCATCGAAGCTCTCGAGAGGCGCGACGCGCAAAGCGGGCTCACCTGAAAAGACATCCGCCCATGCTTGGAGGTCGCTTTCGGAAACGGCGAAGGTGATGACCTTGAGGGTCGCGATCATCGCGTTGGGCGGGACCAAGGAGTAAGCGGGCAACGTTGCGATTGTGATCGATTCCGAGATGCGGTTTCCCGCATCGACTCGATCCCGGTCGACCATCACCAGCCCCGAACCCGTTGCGTGAAGATTGCACCGCCCCGTGCTCGCCTCGGAAGCCGTCACGGACGGACTGACGAAATGGGCGGCCAACCTTGTGGCCGCGTCGTCTTCGTGCACATCGCCCGGCTCCAGCTGAGCGACCATGATCTGTTCGTAACCAGCGTTGCGTAGTCTCTCGACGTCCGTCGCCTTGAGGATGGCTCCCTTCTTGACGGCGCCAGCGCCGTTGCCGAGACGCAGGGTGTGGGCGAGAATCGCGCCCTCCAACCCGTCTGCCTCGATATCGACCTCACCAAACTTCATGGCAACCCGGAAACCCTAAGGTGTTCGCCTCTCGGTGGGAAGGCCGGACGGCACTCGGCGAGCCGTGAAATTCTAGGTCTACCGTTTGTCGCAGACCGGCATTAGAGTCCTCGCTGATGAGACTCGATTCCCTCGAAGACGTGACGAAGACCCTGCACGACCAGGGCTATGTATCCGATCCCAGTCTTTCGATGAGCCTGTTTCTGGCGCTGAAGATGCAGCGGCCACTGTTTTTGGAGGGGGCTCCCGGCGTGGGGAAAACCGAAGTCGCTCGAGTCTTGAGCAAGGCGTTTCAGACGGAGCTCATTCGATTGCAGTGTTACGAGGGGCTCGACGTTCATCATGCCCTCTACGAGTGGAACTACCAACGGCAGCTGTTGCGCTTGCAAGCAGGGCAGAAGGAAGACCTCGGCGAAATCTACTCGGACGAGTATCTGTTGAAGCGTCCGTTGTTGCAGGCCATCGACCCGAAGCGCGACAAGTCGGCGGTCTTGCTGATCGACGAGATCGATCGAGCCGACGACGAGTTCGAGAGCTTTCTCCTCGAGCTCCTCGCGGACTTTCAGGTCACCATCCCGGAGCTCGGCACGATCGAGGCGGTTCACCGGCCGATCGTCGTGCTCACCTCGAACCGCACCCGCGAGATCCACGATGCGCTCAAGCGGCGCTGCATCTACTGCTGGATCGACTATCCGAGCTTCGACAAGGAGCTTTCGATCGTGTCGATGAAGGTGCCGGGCCTCTCCGAGCACGTGCAGCGCCAAGTGGTTGCGTTGATCCAGAAGTTGCGCCACGAGGACCTTCTCAAACCGCCCGGCGTCGCCGAGACTCTCGATTGGGCAGAGGCGCTGATGCACCTCGGCGTAGCCGAGCTCGAGGCGCCGAAGATTCAGCAGACCCTGGGTGTGTTGCTCAAGAACCAGGAAGATATCTCGGTCGTCGAGGCGCTGATCGAAGACCCATTGTGGGCGGCGAAAGCCGGGTAGATCAGTAGTCGCGCAGCACCGACTGCTTGACCTTCCGCCGCGCGATCGGCAGTGAGATCTTGTCGACCAAACCACCTCGGAAGTGCGCGCGGTAGCGTTCGACGGAGCTATCGATCTCCTCGCGTAGATACAGCTTCCCTTGGGCGACCACGGCTACGAGGGTGCCAAGAGCCTCTAGACTCTGCGTTGGGTCTTCTTGAAACACCAACAGATCCGCCGGTGCGCCGTCGGTGAGTCGTCCGAGGTCAGGCATGAGAGTTTCGCCCTGCTTCCACGTCGCCATCGCCCAGACCTCCTCCAAAGGAATGCCCGCCCGCACGAAGAGCCTCATTTCTTCCTGGAAGCCAGCACCGGGGACGACGAACGGCTGCTGCGTATCGGTCCCGAGCTGAAGCTTTGCCCCCGCACGGTGGAGCCGGCCGACCAGGTCGAGCTTCTTCGACAACGCCTCTTCGAGGCTCGGCAAGAAATCACCGATCTCCCGCCAGAAAGGAATCCCCGACACTGGGTTCCAAACGACGTCGGAAAAGATCCGTGGCAGCAAGACGACGGCCGGATCGTTCTTCGCAGCTTCGTAGTCACGATAGAGCAGCAAGCGGTGCGAGGACACGAGCGTTGGTGTGTTGATGATCCCGTGGTCGAGCGTCGTTTGAACTATGGCTTCGAGGCGCGCGTCATCAACGTCTTGCCAGTCCGCGATGCGGTTGAGCACGTGATCTCTTCTTAGGCTCTCGGCTGGCGGCACGCCGAAGAAATGCTGGACATCGGGGATTAGGGCTTCTTCATACGAAAGTTGCGAGGGCACGTGACCGATGACTTGCAAACCGTGGCGTTGAGCCGCGGCCTTGAGCGCCACGATCTTCTCGACCGTCAGGTCTTCGTACGCTTTGATGCAGCGGTGCCCCGCCCGCGCGATCTTGCTCACAATGTGCTCGGCATCTGCGGGCTCGTGGACGATTTCGGTGTTAGGCCATCGGCGTGGCTCCGCCCCTGCAACGAACGGTCCGCAGCTCACGATGCGCGGTCCCGGGAACTCGCCATCTTCGATCGCCTGCCGCGCCGCAGGGACCGCGGTGCCGTCCGGGTCGCCCGCGTCGCGAATCGTCGTGACCCCGTGCGCCAAGAACAGCAAGGAGTAGTAGCCGCTCAGCTTGAGCGGCGTATCGGGGGGAAGATGTGCGTGCATGTCCACCAGCCCCGGAAGCACGTAGGTGTGGC
>JAPUKT010000092.1 GCA_027295555.1 Deltaproteobacteria bacterium | reverse complement strand
AATCCCCAATAGAGACGCGATGTACGCGTGCCGGCGTGATTGCTGAAGAACACCGTAGCGCGCGTCGATCAGGATCAAGGCCACGTCCGCCGTGGATGCGCCAGTGACCATGTTCCGCGTGTACTGGATGTGCCCCGGCGTGTCGGCGATGATGAACTTTCGTTTGTCGGTCGCGAAGTATCGATACGCAACGTCGATGGTGATCCCCTGCTCACGCTCGGCCTTGAGGCCATCGGTCAGCAACGCGAGGTCGGGCTCGTCGCTCTGCGATGCGGCACGCACGGCGGCCATTTGGTCTTCGAACACCGTGCCGGTGTCGTAGAGAATCCGCCCGATCAGGGTGGACTTCCCGTCGTCCACCGAGCCCACTGACACGAAACGCAGCAGCTCCTTCTTTTGGTATTTCGCGAGATAAGCCTCGATATCGTCACGAATGAGGTCCTTTTCGTCGTTCATGGCGTTTCCCGGCGCAGCCTAGAAGTAGCCTTCGCGCTTCTTGGCTTCCATCGAGCCTTCCTCATCGAAATCAATCAGCCGCCCCTGTCGTTCGGAGAAGCGATTGAGCAGCATTTCCTGAATGACCTTGGGGACGGTATCGGCCTCCGATTCGACCGCGCCGCTGAGCGGGTAGCAGCCCAAAGTTCGGAAGCGGACTTGCTTCATCTGTGGCTCTTCGCCCGGTTCGAGGCGCATACGGTCGTCGTCGACGAGGATCCACGTCCCCGAGCGCTCGACCACCGGGCGCTCTTTCGCAAAATACAGCGGCACCACCGGGATGTCCTCGAGCCACACGTAGAGCCACACATCGATCTCGGTCCAGTTGCTCAACGGAAAGACGCGGACGTTTTCACCCTTCTTGATCTTCGCGTTGTAGATGTTCCAAAGCTCGGGGCGCTGATTCTTCGGGTCCCACTGATGGTGCGCGTCTCGGAAAGAAAAGATGCGCTCTTTCGCGCGTGACTTCTCTTCGTCACGCCGCGCACCACCGAAGGCGCAGTCGAACTCGTACTTGGTGAGGGCTTGCTTGAGCGCCTCGGTCTTCATGACGTCGGTGTACTTCTTGCTCCCGTAGTCGAACGGGTTCATCCCCATCTCGATGCCTTCGGGGTTCGTGTACTTGATGAGCTCGCCCTTCAGGTTTGCCTCGACCTGATCGCGGTAGCGATACATGTCCTGGAACTTCCAGGTCGTATCGACGTGCAGAAGCGGGAACGGCAGGGATCCAGGTGCGAACGCCTTCTCGGCGAGGCGTAGCATCACCGACGAGTCCTTTCCCACGGAGTACATCATTACCGGGTTGTCGAACTCCGCGGCCGCCTCACGGATGATTTGGATGCTCTCCGCTTCGAGTTGGCGGAGCTGGCTTAGCTTTCGGTCACTCACTTGCAGTCTATACGTCACCTCCTCGGGAGTTCAAACGCGCAGGTCAGGGGTATGGGGCAGAAACGCGCGGTCATGCTAAGTATTTCAGGCCTTACATGTCTGCGATCGTTTGGATGGATATGGAAATGACAGGCCTCGACCCCGAGACCGAGAGGATCTTGGAAGTCGCGGTGCTCGTTACGGATGGAGAGCTCAATGTCATCGCCGAAGGGCCCAACCTCGTCCTGCACCAGCCCGAAGAGGTGCTCAGCGCAATGGACGAATGGAACACGACCCATCATGGGCAGTCTGGGCTTCTGACACGCGTTCGAGAATCGACTGTCGATGAGGCGCAGGCTTCCGCCACGCTTCTGGATTTCCTAGGGGAGCACACGCAAAAGAAAAAGGCTCCGCTCGCTGGGAACTCAATTCATCAAGATCGACGCTTCCTCGTTCGCTACCTTCCCGAGGTCGAGGACTGGTTCCACTACCGTAACATCGACGTGTCCACCATCAAGGAGCTGGCCCGTCGTTGGTACCCCAAGCAATACAGCAGCCAGCCGGCCAAGGAAGGCAACCACCGCGCAATGGATGATCTGCTCGAATCGATTGTCGAGCTGAAATACTATCGAGAGGCCGTCTTCTTGCCGCAGTCGTCATGAGGTGGGTGGCTCTGATCTCGTGGATCGCGCTGATCGTCCTGATCGGGGGGGGCGGTTGTGCAGGCGCGGCCAGGCCCGAGCCAAAGACCGCCGAATCGATCGTGCGCGAGCAGGAAGCCCCCCTCAAGCTGGTTGATTCGGCGACCGGGACCGAGATCAGCATGGAAATGCTGCTTGCGCAGATGCGCAACAAGCGCGTGGTGTACGTCGGAGAGCGCCACGATCGTCCCGAAGATCACGCCGTTCAGTATTCTCTTCTTCGCCGGCTCTACGGTGAAGATTCCTCGCTGGCGATCGGGATGGAGATGTTTCAGGTTCCCTTCCAAGAGCCGCTGGATCAGTGGAGCGCGGGGCAGATCGACGAGACGGTCCTCCGACGGGATACGGAGTACGACCAGCGTTGGGGGTTCGATTTCAGCATGTATCGACCCATCCTGGAGTACGCGCGGAGTCGTGGGCTCGAGGTCGTCGCACTCAACGCGCCCCAAGAGGTAGCTTTCGCGGTCGCCAAGGACGGAGTCGCGGAGCTTCCGGAGGAGGTCGCTGCGACGCTGCCGGAGCTGGACCTCGACGACCCCGCGCACCGAGCGCTCTTCGACGCGGAGTTCGATGCAAGCCAACACGACGCAGGGGATGAGATCGAACCGTACTACGAGGCCCAGGTGGTCTGGGACGAGACCATGGGCGCCCGCGTGGCCGAAACGCTCGACCGCCCTGACGGCCCGACTCGGATGATCGTGTTTGCCGGCCGGGTGCACGTGAAGCGGGGTCTCGGCATCCCCGAGCGAGGGGCGCGCCGAGGCGCGGAGCCGTACATGGTGGTCCTGCCAGTTACGCAAAAGGAGTTGAAAGCGGAGCTGAAGTTGCCTCCGGAAGAGCGATCTGCCGACTTTTTCTGGGCTGTGCGGCAGTGAATTCCCTAGAGAACTGCGGCATCGCGCAGTTCGTGGAGGAGGCGGACGACCTGGCCACGCGCTACGGTGAGCGGTTCGAGCCACCGAAGCTCCTACGAGCTGTGCTCTACCGATAGCCTGCTGCCTGCAACGTAAACAGGTGTGCGTACTGCCCGTCTTGACTTACCAGGCTCTCGTGCGTCCCGCGCTCGGTGACGCGCCCGCGCTCGAGCACGACGATCTCGTCGGCCATCCGGACCGTGGAAAAGCGGTGTGAAATGAGGATCACCATCTTGTCTTCGGCGAGGCGCCCAAAGCGTTCGAACACGGTGGCCTCTGCCTCGGCGTCCATCGAGGACGTGGGCTCGTCGAGGACGAGGATATCGGCCTCGTCTCGCATGAAGGCTCGCGAGAGGGCTATCTTTTGCCACTGTCCGAGGGAAAGCTCGCGGCCGTCGTCGAACCATCGGCCGAGCTGAGTGTTGTAGCCCGCGGGCAGTCGTTCGATGAACTCGTGTGCCATTCCCTTCTCGGCGGCCGCCTGCCATCGGTCCGGATCATTGAAGCCTCGGGCGTCTCCCACGCCGACGTTCTCGCCGGCGACGAGTTGATAGCGCACGAAGTCCTGAAAGATCACACCGATC
>JAPUKT010000091.1 GCA_027295555.1 Deltaproteobacteria bacterium | reverse complement strand
GTCGAGAATCGGTTGCCGGTTACGCTCTGCGGCGGGGGCGAAAGCTTTCGTCATTCCGTGGCCCGTGAACTTGCTCTTCGCGCGGTTCATAGCCCATAACTCCCCTCATCGAAACCGATCGCAGCGATGTGAGGGGAAGGGCGGGCTGGGCGCTCGTCGCGCTGGTCTGCGCTGCCGCTCCTTTGGTCAATCGTCTGATCTTGATGCATGACAAAGGCTTTGGCTGGCTGCCCGTCGACGTTCGCGGGGTGCTCGCCGACTCGTCGGTTGCAGTGCTGACTCTCGTCCTTGTCGGGGCGCTCCTATCGCTCCGTCGCGTTTGGGCGCGGATCGCGGCGTTCGCGGTTCTGCTGGCTCTGGTGTCTATCAGCTTTGCGATGTTCGAGTTCGTATCGGTATTCGACTCGCTATACGCGCTCAGTCATGCCGGTTTTCTCGCGGATTCCACGTTCCTCGGGGGCTCGGTTCGTCACATGCAACACCCCGTTCTCTTCGTTCTGATGATCGTATCGTCGATCATTGCGGTGGCGGTGGGAGACGCGCCGGCAGGCCGGTCGTGGTGGAGCGGTTTGGGGGTGGTATTCGCAGCGTCGGTCTTCGGGCAAGTGGTGATTCCCATTTCGCACGAACACGACGAATGGAGGCAGCGTCATGCCCTGCAGGCCAATCTGTCAGCCCTCCGGATCTCATCGAATGCGAGCACCTCCAGCACGATCAGCGCGGACGTTCGTGACGTATTTCGCTCGAATCTCGACGGGGAACGCTGGGTCGGTCCGATAGACGGTAGACCGAACGTGATTCTCATCATGATCGAGGGCGCCTCGGGCGCCTATCTTCCGTCGATCGCAGCGGCCGAGAACATCAATAGCGCTACGAAGATGCCCAAGCTCGACGGGCTCGCCAAGGATCACATTTTGTTCGCTCATGTCGTCTCTCATCAGCGCCAGACGAACCGGGGCGAGTACGGAGTCCTATGCGGCGACTATCCGAAGCTCGTCACAGACCAGTCCAAGATGACCGAGCAGGTGTATGGGGACACACACCATTGCCTGCCCGCGCTCTTCAAGGATGCAGGGTACGCGACGGCTTACATCCAATCGGCGCCGCTCGGTTTCATGCTCAAAGACCAGTTCATGCGGAAGGCGGGCTTCGACGAGCTCATCGGGGATACTTGGTTCCAGCAAAGCTACGCTCGCACGGATTGGGGCGTCGACGACAAGGCGTTCTTCGAGCAGGCACTTCAGCGCATCGTCGAGCTCCACCGAGAGGACCAGCCGTTTTTCGCGACGCTTCTGACCGTAGGCACGCACCATCCGTACACCTTTCCCGAGTCCTTCGCGCCCGAGGGCGTCGCGGGGGAGCAGGCGAGGGCCTTTCGGTGGGCCGATGACGCGGTTGCGGAGTTCCTCGCGCAGCTCGAACAGGAAGGGATCCTCGGAGATACGGTGGTGATCGTCACTTCGGACGAATCCGCGGGCACGGCGCAGGCGTCGAGCTCCTCGCAACGACTCCTCTCCCAGAGTTGGTCGTTCGCCCTCGTCATGCTCCCGGAGCGGCAAGCGAAGCGGGTCGATGAGCTGTATGGGCATGTCGATCTCGCGCTGTCCGTGGCAGATCTGCTCGGGATGGAGGATCGGGCGCGGGACTTCATCGGACGGAGCATGTTTCGCCGATACGACGCGCCTCGTCGATTGTTTGGTGGCAACACGTATGCCCGCAAAGTGATCATGTGGGAGCCGACGGGAAGCACGGTCTATTGCGACGAAGCCTTCCATGGTTGCACCCGTGCGATCTCCGAAGGGATCTTCGGCCCGGTGACCGACACGCAGACCCCGTCGGCGAGAACGCGAAGGCTCATCGCGGAAGTCGCTCGACTCACTCGATCCGGGCAGGGTGACATGACGGTCTCCCCCGGGATCGTGCTCTTGAGTGAAGAGAGAATCCGGGTCCCCGCGGAAGACGGTAAAAAGCTGATCGTGGGAGGGCAATATCTGCGTGTCCCCGCCGGCACGATGGTCCGGGTCGACTTCGATCTCGAGGTGCTCGGCGAGCCAACTGCGACCGTCGACCTTCACCAAGACGTCTTCATGAACGGGCATCTGGTCTTCGAGCGAAAAGGGATCCGGCTCGATGGGGGTGACCGCTGGCAGTTGAGCTATTCGTTCGGTGCGCCAGCCGATTCGAGTCAGCTCGTGGTTCAACTGTACGCGCGGACGGTTGCAGGCGAGGCGACCGAAATCCGATTCCACGAGGCGACCTTGTCGATGATGCGGGAGCGCGTCGAATCGAAAGAGCCGACCGTCATTAGGGATGAAGTGACTCGGGCTCAGCCCCGTTGAGGTTCAGGCGACAGCGAATTCTACGTAGCTGTTCTTCCTGCCACATCGCGAGGTTCTCTCGTAGAAGCGCGGCACGTTCCGGGTTGCTCGCGGAGACATCCCGTTCTTCGCCGGGATCAGTCTCGCGGTCGAAGAAAAGAGAGGCATTTGCGGCCTGGTGGTGAATCAGCCGATGGGGCCCCTGCGTGACCGCGATCTTCGGCTCGTATCCTTTGTTCACGACACGAATCTGGCGGAGCCGATCTCGGATCGAGGCATCGTCGAGCTGATCGAGGCGAAAGCGGTCGAACAGCTCGCGTCCTCGAATCGGAAAGGCTTCGGCAAACGAAGATCGCTCCGCGTCCTCAGGGTTCAGCGTGAAAAGGCTCTCCGCAGCAATGCCCTGCGGAATCGGGAGGCCCAAGAAGTGGAGCACCGTGGGAGCGACGTCGGCGAGACCGACCCCGACGGTTCGGGGTCCAGGCGTCAGGTCTGCATGCCAGAGCACGAGGGGAACGTCGGTCATCCAGCCGTTCAGGTACACGTGATGACCCCAGTAGGACTTCTCTCCGAGCGCCTCGCCATGGTCCGAAAAGAACACGACGAGGCTATCGTTCAGCCATCCGTCGTCTTCGAGGTAGCGCATCAGCCGGCCGAGCTCTCGGTCGGAGTACGCCGCCTCGCTGAGGTAGGCGTTCTTCTTCCCGGCGCCCATCCGGAAATTCGGGTGTTCGCGGTACGGATCGTGCGGGGCGTAGTAGTGAATCCACGCCATGACGGTCGCGTCGTCGGTGCGGGCGTCACGGAGGCGTCGGATCAGCGCTGCGGTCGCCGTTTGGTCCGTAGGCACGAAATCGATGTCGACCCCGCGGACCAAAAGCTCGGCCACGATGGGCAACCGGAACCAGCTGACATCGGGTAACACCACGATTTGCCGATCGACGTGCGCGACCGAGCGAGTGAAAATCGTCTCCGGTAAACCGGGGAACAGATAGAGCTCCGCAGGACTGAGCCCGGTGAACGCGCTGCCGACCGCAAACAGTGTCGCAGGATAGGTGCTCGTTGCGTTTTCGAACGAGACGCCGGAGGTCGTCCAACGCGATAGCTCGGGCGTGACTGGACGGTCGTTTGCGACCATCCCCACGACGTCCTGACGGAGAGCGTCCACCGTGACCACGATCACGTTTCGACGCGCGTCGGGGGCCGCCCAAGTCAAGTCCTCTTGGACGACTGGCCGTCTCTGCGGGCAGTCGAGGCCGCCCGATGACAGCTCGTCGTCATCGCCGAGACGGGGAAGCAGGTACAGCCTTGCGAGAGCGCCCACGCGGCTCTTCGCGATCGTTTCGCGCTCACCCGTGGCGGTCAGACTGGCATCGAGCTGTGACCCGAGACCGAAGAGTAGGCATGCGGTCGCGCCCCCCAATACGACGGGCCAGTGTCGCCACGCTCGGACGAGGGAATGCACGACGGCGGCGCAAAGAACGCATGCCGGAAACACGAGCTGCGCGATCGAGTAGTCATAGGCGCGGTACCGGATGATCGCGAACGAGCAAGCAGCAACGACCAGAACACTGACGAGGAGCCAGATCGCCCGCGTCAACACGCCTTGGGGGCTTCGGTAGGCCAGCCAGAGCCACGTCCATCCGGCCCCTGTGGCGAGCCCCACGAGTGCAACCAGGATCAACCGAAGCGATGTCCGATGCGGATGCGCGACCCAGTGCGGACCTGACAACAGGAAATCGCTATGGCCCCACGCGGTGAGCATGGCGAGCGATGCGAGCGCTACGGCCGACGACCATTTCACCGTGCCCCGGGCCGGCGCCACCCACCATGCGGCTCCGACCACCCCGAAGACGGGAAGCGAAACGAGCAGTACCAGCCAAAGAAGCTGCGCGAGCAGCGCCATCGAGATCGATTCGCCGCGGATGACGAGCTCGCCGAGCACGAATCCCGCGCATCCGAAATACGATGCCGCCCACAGCGTTAGCACGCGTTTCGCGAGGTTACTCGACATGGTGTTGGCTGACTTTGTCTCGGAGGGACGCCTCTTTGGCCGGCGATCGTGACGCGATGACCGGAGGCTCGAACGCGCTTTGGAAGAGCCACCAGCTCGGCGTTGTGGATTGCGGGGCGACGTCCCAGATCTCGATGTCCGTTCCTTCGGTGCGAAGGTCGACCATGAAGTATCCGTCGAACTGTCGATACGGATACCGGGCTGCCAAGTCGATGCGTTCGTTCTCGGGCAGCTCCTGAACTGGAGCGATGAAGACCCAGCCCTCGACGCCTTGGCCGTTGGTGATGTGTGGCCTGGGCCGTGGCGACCACCGGTAGGTCGCCCGATCGAGGGTGATGTCGAACCGCGGCTCGAGGCGGCGCGACTTCAGACTCGGGTGCAACTGCACGCCGGTCTTACGGTCCGTCCATGCCTTCACGCGTTCGGCGAAACGGAGCTCCGGTCGTCCGGAGTCGTACGTGTCTGTTTTGCCCCGCACCGGCGTGAAGAACCACATCGATCCTCCCACATAGCGCCCCTGCGGAACGATCTGCGCATCGCGAGCGGCCAAAGGCACCAAGAAGATCGCGACGCTGAAAGCACCGGCTCTGGCGAGCCTGGCCCGCGCAGGGCTCGACATGCGGCCCTGGAGCGCTTGGTCGACCCGGGTCTCGACCGAGCGCGCGATGGCAAGCAGGGATGTCGCGACGGCAATCGAAGCGAACGGAAGCATCGGCCAGGCCCAGTACGAGTGTACGATCGCGCTCCATCGAAAAGTGAGGTAGTGGGCCAGCCCGGCGACGAGAAACGCGATGGGCATGAGGTCGCGCGCCTGGGCGTTGCCGCGCGCCAACCGAACTCCCCACGCCACGAGCCATGCTCCGGATAGCCCCAGGATCGACCCGGTGAACATGAGCTCCGGGACCACGAGAAGGTGCGTTCGAAACCGCTGCCACGAAAGCGCTCTGCGCGCGTTGAACGTGCCGGTCAGCTCGTCGAGGTTCCCCGTGAACCCTTCAACCAGCGCAAAGTGCCCCCCAAACAGCAGCAACACCCACCCACAAAAGATCCCTAACTGCAGGACAGCGATAGTGCTCCTTTCCCCCACACTAGCGCCTAGGGTCCAGTGGGCGGCGATGCATAGGGCGACGTAGTAGGCGGGCCAGTCCCAGGTGGCGGCCATGGTGAAGGCGGCGAGGAAGAGCATGAAGGAAGGCCAGCGCCACGGCTCCGCGCCAGTCGAGCGCATGTAGAGGTAGAGCGTGAGCAGGCTCCAGAAGATGAAGCCCGCGGAGTGGGCGGCCATGTTGGTGTAGATCGCGTTGATCGGTAGGGCGACGTAGATCGCAGCCGCCAAGAGCCCATGAGCATCGCTCCATAGCCGCCGCACGACCGCAAACAGCATGCAGAGCGCAGCAACGCTCCAAAACGCCGCAACGAGGCGGATCGACAGCTCGCGGTCGCCGAAGATGCTGACGCTCGCCACGTTGTGGAGGTGAAGCCCCAATGGTGCGTGTGTGTAGAGCTGTTCCTTCTTGGGGGGAACGTTGGCGGTGTCGTATTGAAGCGGGAACAGCTCGCCCCAGCGCAAGCTGTTCCTCGCGCCGTTGTGGTAGGCGGCGCCGTTCCAACCGTTGTGGCCGCGGGTCCACTGGTCGGCCACACCCCAGAGTCCGAGGAACACCTGAGACGCGAGCACGACGACGAACGCCGCGTAGACGAGCGCTCGCCTGCCACCGACGCGTTCAGGGCCCATCTGCCGGGAGTATGGCCGCTCGGGCCGAAACCGTCAGCTTTCGAGAAGGCGTCGCGCGACCACGTGAGCCTGGATCTCGTTCGCGCCCTCGAAGATGCTGAGCACGCGTGAGTCCACCAGGAGCCGGGAGGCCGTGTATTCCTCGGCATACCCGTTGCCGCCGTGGATTTGTACATTGGCATCCGCCGATTCCCAGGCAGCCCGAGTCGCCAAGAGCTTGGCCATCCCCGCTTCGAGGTCGCAGCGCTTCTCTTCGTCCTTCTCACGGGCGCTGAAGTAAGTCAGCTGCCGCGCCGCTTGGATGCGCACGACCATCCGACCGATCTTGCGAGCGACGCGTGGGAACCGGAAGATCGGACCCCCGAACTGTTCTCGCTCGTTGGCGTAGAGAATTGCATCCTCGAGCGCGGCTTGCGCCACCCCGATGCCTCGCGCGGCGGTCTGGATGCGCGCGCTTTCGAATGTCCGCATGAGCTGCTTGAACCCAGCGCCTTCCTCGCCGCCAAGAAGCGACTCCTCGGGCAACTTGAAGTTGTCGAAGCTCAGTTCGTACTCCTTCATGCCACGGTAGCCGAGCACTTTGATCTCGGTTCCGGTCAGCCCTTCGTCGACGAACTCCGGCTCCCCATCTTCGCCCGTGAGTCGCGTCTTCTCTGCGAGGAACATCGACAGCCCGCGGTAGCCAGGCTCGTCCGGGTTCGTGCGCGCGAGCAGCGTCATCAGGTCGGCACGGACCGCGTGCGTGATCCATGTCTTGGCGCCGTTGACGACGTAGCCGCCGTCGTCTTGTTTGACCGCCCGGGTGCCGAGGTGCGCGAGATCGGAGCCCGTGTTGGGCTCGGTGAAGACGGCGGTCGGAAGGACCTCGCCCGCGGCGATCTTCGGGAGCCACTTTTGCTTCTGCTCCTCGGTGCCGCCGCCCATGATGAGATCGGCGGCGATTTCCGCGCGCGTGCCGAGAGAGCCGACGCCGATGTAGCCGCGCGAGAGCTCCTCGGTGACGACGCACATCGCGACCTTGCTCATGCCGAGGCCGCCGTATTCCTCTGGAATCGTGAGGCCGAACACGCCGAGCTCGCTCATGTGGTCGACGATGTCCATCGGGATCAGCACGTCCTTGCGGTGGATGTCCTGGGCCTGCGGAATTACTTCGACGTCGACGAACTTCGCGAACTGCGAACGAACCTCGTTCAGCATTTCGTCGCCGAAGCCCGGGTTCGCAAACCCGTCATCACGGGCGCGGGCCGCAAGCTCCAGGTACACGGCTCCATTGGCATGCTCATTGGAGAACGCGACGATCTCGCGGCGAAGCAGCGTTTCCATCAGGTCCGCTTCGGTGATGTCGAGCTCATTCAGGCCAATGTTTTCGCAGGCGCCGAGGTCGACTCCACCGACCAGCGTTCGGGCCACCTCACCGATGTATGCGCGAGCGATCTTGCTCTCGTACTCGCCGCCCACGCGCTCCGCCCAAAGCGTCAGCTGCCGGCAAGCCTCGAGCTCGGTAGCCAAATAGGCGAGGGCATGGGCGCCGAGCTGGGTCTCGTTGAGCTTGCTGGCGCTGATACGGTCTCCCTCGGAAACCTTGGCTTTGATGTTGTCGTGTGCGCGCTGGTAAAGATCCTCGATGGCCTGGATGACTTCCTGCATGCGTACTCCTAGCCGTTCGCGATCGCGGCGCGGGTCTCTTCGAGATTCTTGAGGCCCGGGCGTGGGGCACTGACCAAGCACGAGACCGTACCGTAGAGCTTGTTCTGGTACATGAGCTGATGCGCTTCGGGGATTTCGTCCCACGTGAACATTCGTGTCATGACGGGCTTGATCTTGCCTTGAATCACCAGGCGGTTGGCGCGGCTCGCCGAATCCGCATCCGCGAAATGGGAGCCGATGATCTTCTTTTGGCGCATCCACAAATGGCGCACGTCGAAGTTCAGGTTGTAGCCGGTCGTGGCGCCGCAGATCACGATGCGCCCGTACTTCGCAGCGAGGAAGACGCTCGCCGGGAAAGTCGCCTTGCCCACGTGCTCGAACACGACGTCCGGGCCTTTGCGTTCTCCGAGGATTTCCCAGATGCGCTTTCCGAAGCCCTTGATGTCGGCCACGCGCGCCTTCTCCTCTTCGGCGGTCATTCCGTCCCGGTACTGAAGGGCAGGGAACTCTTTTCGATCGATGACGCCGTGTGCGCCGAGCTGCATGACGAGCTCGGCTTTGTCGTCACTCGAGACGACCGCGATTGCGCGTGCTCCGGCCACTTTGCACAGCTGGACGGCAAACACGCCGAGGCCACCACCGGCCCCCCAAACCAGGACGTCTTCCCCGGGCTCGACCTGAGCCCGGTCGATCAGCATCCGGTGCGCCGTGTAGTAAACGAGGCCATAGCTTGCGGCCTCTTCCCAGCTGAGGTGTGGCGGCTTCGGCAGGACCTGCTGACCTTGCACCCTGGCGAACTGTGCGAAAGATCCATCGGGCGTCTCATAGCCCCAGATGGTCTGCAGGTCGTCGGCGCCCGGGTTGACCAAGTGATTGCAGTGAAGAACCACCTCATCGCCCACTTTGTGGTCGGTCACCGCCGAGCCCACTGCCCACACGACACCCGCGGCATCCGAGCCTGCAATGTGATAGTCGAGCCCGTGACCCTTCAAGACGTTGACCGGCTTTCCGCGGCCTGCCCAAACGCCGTTGAAGTTCACACCCGCGGCCATGACCTGAATGAGGACCTCGTCGGGGCCGAGGCTCCAAACGGGCACCTCTTCCTCTTGGAACGATTGCTTGGGCTCTCCAAACCGTTCGGGGCGGATCACGTAGGCGTGCATCTTCTCGGGCACGACGCCTAGCTCCGGGACTTGACCAATGGGTACGATTTCTGGGCGTTCACTCATGTCTTCCTCATGAAGTCTGGCGGAGCGTTGCTACATACTCTCGGCTCAGACGTTCGCAAAGGCTCAACGGAGTCTCCCCTTCGTCGAGCTCTCGCTCGGCGCGGGCTGTGAGCTCCGCCAAACCGTGTAGGGTCGCGACCCCATGTTCGCCATGTTTGCGCGTGAAAAGGTCTAGCGCCCACTGCACTTCGCCCTGACGCCGGCGAGCCGCGAGCGTTGGCTCGAGATGTTCGCGATGGGCATCGAGCGCATCGATGAGCTCTTCAATTCCGGTGTCTTTCGTGGCGCTCGTCGCGATGATCGGGGTTTCCCAATCGCCGTCTTCCCGACCGCTCGCCCCGACCGCGTGCGCCGTGCGAAGCGCCCCCCGGAGGTCGGCGACCGCTCGCCGCGCGAGCTCGTCGTGGTCGGCTTTGTTCACAACGAGTATATCTGGAATCTCCATGATCCCTGCCTTGAGAAACTGGAGCACGTCGCCGCTTCCCGGCTGAATGACCAACACCACCGTGTCCGCAACGTGCACGATGTCGATCTCGGATTGGCCGACGCCGGTCGTTTCGATCATGACCATGTCGTAGGCGGCGGCAAGGACGCGAACCGCGGAATTGGCGGCATACGCCAGGCCACCAACTTCCCCTGCGGTCGCGAGCGAGCGCACGAACAAGCCCTCGTCCGAGGGGTCGAAGCTCATCCGGACGCGATCACCGAGCAAAGAGCCGCCTGACTGAACACTCGAAGGATCGACTGCCACCACCCCTACCGTACGGGCACGTGCTCGCGCCGCACGCGCGACCGCCGAGGCGAGCGTGCTCTTACCGACCCCTGGCGGTCCGGTAAGCCCGACCCGGTGTCCTCCGAGGGCTTTCGGCGCGTCCTTGAGTGACGCCAGCAGCTCAGTGACCCGATCGTGGGCTTCGGACCTCTTGTCTTCGACGAGATTCAGCGCACGGGAGACCGCCGCCTTGTCGGCGGCCATCACTCGGTTGGCGTCATTGACGGGATCACTCGGCGGCATGCTGCCGGTCCACCAGATCGATCAAATCGCTCATGATGCGATCGAGCTCGAAGTCTTTCGGTGTGTAGACTGCGGCCACGCCCTCGCGACGCAGCCTTTCCGCGTCGGCCTCGGGGATGATTCCGCCAACCACGACCGGGATGTCCGACAAGCCCGCCTCCCGGAGGCGCTCGACGACTTCGGGCACCAGGGCGAGGTGAGAGCCGCTCAGGATGCTGAGCCCGATGAGATGCACGCCTTCCTCGAGGGCGGAGGCGGCGATCTGCTCGGGCGAAATCCGGATACCCTCGTAGACGACGTCGAACCCCACGTCGCGTGCCTTGATGGCGATTTGCTCTGCCCCGTTCGAGTGCCCGTCGAGGCCAGGCTTGCCCACCAGCAACTTCGGCCGACGCCCCATGCGGACCTCGAGCTCGCCGACCCGCTTTCGCAGCCGATCGACGACCTCGGCGGCGGCTCCGGAGCCTGAGGCTTTCACCGTTGCGCCCGCGACGCCCGTTGGTGCTCGATACTCGCCCCAAACCGCGCGAAGGGTGTGCGCCCATTCGCCGGTCGTCACACCAGCATGGGCCGCCGCAATCGAAGCGGGCATGATGTTCTCGTCGGAGCGCGCCACACGCTGGAGCTCGGTGATAGCGCTATCGACCGCGGATGTGTCGCGCTCCAATCTCCAGCGATTGAGCGCTTTGATTTGTTTCTCCTCGACGGCGGGATCGACCGTCAGGATGGCTTCGTCGAGATTCTCGACGAGAGCCGAGGAGGCTCCCTCGATGTACTTGTTGACCCCCACCACTACCTGGTCGCCGCTTTCGATCGCACGAAGTCGGGCCGCGTTGGATTCGACGAGCCTCTGCTTGATGTAACCGCTTTCGACTGCGTCGACGGCGCCGCCCCGCTTCAGAACTTCTTGCACCTCCGCCCACGCGGACTCGACCAGATGCTGGGTCTCCGCGTCGACGACCTCGCTTCCTTTGAAGAGGTCCGCGTACTCCAAGAGGTCGCTTTCGTAGGCGAGGATCTGCTGGGCCCTGAGCGACCATTGCTGATCCCAAGGCCGTGGAAGGCCGAGTGCCTCGTTCCACGCGGGGAGCTGGACCGCGCGCGCCCGCGCGTCCTTGCTGAGCGTCACCGCGAGCATCTCGAGGACGATCCGAATGATGTTGTTCTCCGGTTGCTGCTCGGTGAGCCCGAGAGAGTTCACCTGAACTCCGTAGCGGAAACGACGAAGCTTGGGATCGGCGACTCCATACCGCTCCTGAGTCACGCGATCCCAGAGCTCGACGAACGCGCGCATCTTGCACATTTCCTCGACGAATCGAATCCCCGCATTGACGAAGAAGCTCATGCGGCCGACGACCTTGCCGAACTCGCTGTCCGGAATTCGACCGCTAGCCTTGACCGCGTCGAGCACACCGATCGCGGTCACCAATGCATAGGCGAGCTCTTGCGTGGGCGTCGCGCCCGCCTCTTGCAGGTGGTAGCTACAGATGTTGATTGGGTTCCACTTCGGGACCTCGATCACGGTGTAAGTGATCAGGTCGGTGATCAGCCTCATCGACGCTGCCGGCGGGAAGATGTGTGTACCGCGGGACAGATACTCTTTGTTGATGTCGTTTTGGGTCGTGCCGCGAAGCGCCGTAGGATCGGCGCTCTGGTCCTCGGCGACCGCGACGTACAACGACAGCAACCACGCAGCGGTCGCATTGATCGTCATCGACGTGTTCATCTGCTCGAGCGGGATGCCGTCGAACAGGGCGCGCATGTCACCGAGATGCGAGATCGGCACGCCGACCTTGCCGACTTCGCCGCGAGCAAGCGGGTCATCCGCCTCGTAACCGGTCTGTGTGGGAAGGTCGAAAGCGACGCTGAGGCCTGTTTGGCCCTTGGCAAGGTTCGTTCGGTAGAGCTCGTTCGACGCCGCCGCGGTGCTATGACCAGAGTAGGTCCGCATAATCCACGGTTTGTCGCGTTCACGCCTGCCGCTCGGAGCCATGCACCGATCCTTTCGTTCGCCATTTCGCGAGAGGCGAAATCCTACCTCGTTTTTAGCCTTGCCTGCGGTTTCGGGCCCTCGCAGCCGTTGCGGTGCGTTTTTACAGCTTCACACGGCCAAGCCCAATCTTTCTTGGATTATCACACCGCATGCATGCGTCAAGCTGCGGAGATGCTGGGGTTTTCGGTGTTCCATGCACCCTGGCAGCTCTTGTAAATTCGCGGTAAATTCTGAGGATGGCGGAAACAAACGCCGCAATGGGGCAACGCTTGCGCGAGCTTCGGCTGCGTCGAGGGCTCCAGCAAAGCGAGGTTGCCCGCCGGCTCAAAATCTCGCCGGCGTACCTGAGCTTGATCGAAAAAGGAAAGCGAGTGGTGCAGCTCCCGCTCCTTTTTCAAGCACTCGAGCTCTATGGGATCCCCGTCGAAGATTTCATGGGCAGCCTCGGCGAGCACCGCGTCGACGACGGCTTGGCTCGGCTCCTCGATGAACCCCTACTTCGCTCGCTGAATCTCAGTGAAGAGGACCTCGCCAGCATTAGTGCGGAGCCCCGCATGGTGGCAACCATCACGGCGCTCTTCAACCTCTACAAGAACACCCGCAGTCAGTTGGATCACATCATGGCGAGCATGGCCCAGCTGGAACGGCAGTCCGGCGAGGGTGACGTTCGATTCGACTACAGCCCGTACGACGAGGTGACCGACTTCCTCGAGCAAAACGACAACTGGTTCGAATCGCTGGAGGAGCGTGCGCAGCAGTTTCGCCGCGACTCGGCCTTCGCGCGCCGCGTGACCAGTGACGACCTCGAGCGAGGGCTGCGGGAGCAGCTTGGGGTGCGCGTTCAACGAACAGCCGAGCGTGCGGATAGCTCTGTGATTCGCAGGTGGAATGCGGAGAACCGCGTGCTCACGCTGTCGGGCGACCTTTTCGAGCAGCGACTCAAGTTCCAACTCGCGCACACGATCGCTCTCGGGCTTTTCGACGAGGAGAAACTGCACAAGCCGGTCTTGGAGGGTTACGCGGGCCAGCACGCCGAAACCCGAAAGCTGATCAAGATCCACCTCGCGAACTACTTCGCCGGCGCGCTGTTGTTGCCATATCCCGAATTCTATCGCGAGGTCATGAGCACCCGCTACGACGTCGAGCTTCTCGCGCAGTTTTTCGAGTCATCCTACGAGACGGTCGCCCACCGCATGTGTAACCTCGCCGACCCGCGCCGCCGCGGGGTTCCGATGCACTTCCTGAGGGTCGACGTCGCGGGAAACATTTCGAAGCGGTACTCCGGCGACGGGATTCGCTTCGCGCACCAGGACGGCTCATGCCCCAAGATGGCCGTCCATCTGGCGTTTTTGACACCCAATGTCATCACCAAGCAATACTCGGCGTTCCCCGACGGCTCGACCTATTTCTGTTTCGCGAAAGTCGCCAGCGAGCCCAAGCAAGGGTCGCTCGTGAAAGGCACGACCTACAGTATCGGCCTCGGAACACACGCGGATAACGCCAAGTTCTTCGCGTATGCCGACGACATGCCCTTTGCGGACCCGAAGAAGATGGCGGTGCCGGTGGGCACGACCTGCCGCTTCTGTGAGCGGACGGATTGCAACATGAGGTCTGCGCCGAGTTACAAGTTCGCTTTCCGCGTCGATGAGTACACCAAGAAGGACAACTTCTTTTCGCC
>JAPUKT010000090.1 GCA_027295555.1 Deltaproteobacteria bacterium | reverse complement strand
TGTCGAGCTTGATGACGCGGCGGATGCGAAGGATTCGCTCCGCGTCGGACGCGGCTTCGGGGACGTCATCAGCGTCAGCCTCAGCGTCGGCGCCAGCGCCAGCGTCAGCGCCAGCGTCAGCGCCAGGGTCGGTGCCAGCGTCCGCGCTCCGCGCCTCTTGGGCGGTTGCCGGGTGTGGTGTTGCGAGGCCGGTGACGAGAGCCCCCAGGAGCGCGGCGAGGGGGATCCACTCGGGGCGTATCTTCATGATCATCCGGCGTACAGGGTCACATTTCTGGGCGCAGCTGTGCAAGCGCTTCTTCGGGGGTCAGCGTGAGCTGCCATGGGCCAAGGACGCTCGGTTCGCTCGTCGCTTGCCTCCACTCCGACAAGAATCGCTCGCGCGGCCACATCGCTGCGCCAAACCGCGCGAGATGCTCGGTGTGCACCTGACAGTCCACGGTCGTGAACCCCCACATTGCAAGGTGGCCAAGGAGTGTCGTGAACGCGACCTTCGACGCATCGGGCTCGGACGCGAACATCGACTCGCCGGAGAACGTGCGGCCGAGCGCCACGCCATAGAGACCACCGACGAGCTCGTCGTCTCGCCACGCCTCGATGCTATGGGCGTATCCGAGCTCGTGGAGGCCCACGTAACCTTTACGAAGCTCGCTCGTGATCCAAGTGCCCTGCTGATAGGGCCGCGGCGCTTGCGCACATGCCTCGATCACCTGATCGAACGCGGTGTCGGCCGTCACGCGCAGTTGTCCTCGACGAATCATTTTGCGCAAGGAACGCGAGACGTGCGTCTTGCCCGGCACCAAAGCGAAACGCGGGTCCGGCGAGAACCACAGGAGCGGGTAGCCCTTCGCGGGCCACGGAAAGATCCCGTTTCGATACGCCATGAGCAGACGCTCTGGCGAAACGTCGCCACCCACTGCGACGATGCCCTCTTCGTTGGCATCTTCAGGCGGGGGGAATTCCAGCTCTCGGCCGAGGAGGTACACAGGCATGCGGGATCGCCGTAGGCTAGCGCAACCGAGCCCTCGATGGTGGCTCTCGGGTCCGGTCGGGCCTACGGCCCGAACGTGATGGTGAGGTCGCCGTCTTGAACGTCAACCAAGCCCGTGCCTCCCTCGCCCAGGCTGCCAAACACCATCGCTTGGGAGAGCGGCTTCTTGAGCTTTTGCTCGATCAATCGAGCCATCGGTCGCGCCCCCATCTGCGGGTCATACCCGTGGTCGGCGAGCCATTCCCTGGCGGCATCGCTGAGCTCGATGTGCACCTGCTTTTCGGCGAGCATCTCGCGCAACAGGTCGACCTCTTTGTCGACCACCTTGCGGATGACCTCCCGGCGAAGCCCCCTGAAATAGACCACCGCATCGAGGCGGTTGCGGAACTCCGGCGTGAAGATGCGTTCGATCGCCTCCTTGGTGCGCCCTTTCGCGAAGTCCTTCGGCTCGTCCCCAGACGCGAACCCAACGACCTTTTCGGTTGACTCGAAGGCTCCCGCGTTCGTGGTCATCACGAGAGCGATGTTTCGGAAATCCGCCTCGCGCCCGGTGTTGTCGGTGAGCTTGGCGTGGTCCATCACCTGCAAAAGGATATTGAAGAGCTCGCCATGCGCCTTCTCGATCTCGTCGAGAATCACGACCGCGTGGGGGTGCTTGCGGACCGCGTCGGTCAAGAGGCCGCCCTGATCGAACCCGACGTATCCGGGAGGCGCACCGATCAAGCGAGAGATCGAATGCCGTTCGCTGTACTCGCTCATGTCGAAGCGAAGGAGCTCGACACCCATGACCCGAGCGAGCTGTCGCGCGAGCTCGGTCTTGCCGACGCCGGTTGGGCCCGCGAAGAGGAAGGAGCCGATGGGCTTGTGGTCGGCGCGGAGCCCGGCGCGTGCGAGCGTGATCGCGCTCACGACCTTTTCGATCGCCTCGTTCTGGCCGAAGATCACCTTGTGAAGCTCTGGGCCGAGCTCCTTGAGCTGGTCACGTTCTTTTGCGCTCACCGACTCGACGGGCACGCGCGCGATCTTGCTGACGACCTTTTCGATCTCGGCGGTGGTGATCCGGTGCGTGCGCTCGTCCTTCGGCCGCATCCTCTCGAGTGAGCCGGCTTCGTCGATGACGTCGATAGCCTTGTCCGGCAGGTATCGCTCGACGATGTGCTTGTGGGCAAGCGTCACGGCAGCTTCGAGGGCGTCGTCGTCGTATTTCACGTCGTGGTGCTCTTCGTAGTACTGGCGAAGGCCCTTGAGGATCTCGATGGTGTCTTCGAGGCTCGGCTCGGCCACTTCGATCTTCTGGAAGCGTCGCGCAAGCGCCCGGTCGCGATCGAGATGTTTGAAATCGGTGTAGGTGGTCGACCCGAGACAGCGAAGCTTCCCCGATGCCAGCGCCGGCTTGAGGATGTTCGACGCGTCCATCGAGCTTCCGGTCGTCGCGCCGGCCCCGACGATGGTGTGGATCTCGTCGATGAAGAGGATGGCGTTGTCGAGCTCTTGGAGGCGTTTGATGACGGCCTTGAGCCGCTCCTCGAACTGGCCGCGGAACTTGGTGCCGGCGAGCAACGCTCCCATATCGAGAGAGAAGATCTGTGCGTCCTCGAGGACCTCGGGCACGTTGCCTTCGTGGACCCGCCTTGCCAGGCCCTCGGCGATTGCAGTCTTGCCGACTCCCGGCTCGCCGACGTAGATCGGATTGTTCTTGCGGCGTCGACAGAGCACCTGAACCGTGCGATTGAGCTCGGCTTCGCGGCCGATCAGTGGATCGATGCGTCCTTCGGCGGCCTCGGCTACTAGGTCAGTGGCGAACATTTCGAGCGGGTCCCGGCCAGCTGTCGGATCGTCATCGTCGTCCTCGAAGTCGGTGTCGGCGTACCCCTCGGAGGCGTCGCCCGGAACGATGTCGGTGCCGACCCCGTGTGCGATGTAGCGCTTGAGGTCGAGCGCGGTCAGGCCTTCTTCCTGAAGGAGGAAGGCTGCGTACGATTCGTCTTCTTTGAGCAGCTGTACGACGACGTTACCGCCATCGATGGTCTCCATTTCCGACGAGATGGCGTGGATGGCAGCGCGCTGGAGGACCCTCTCGACGGCGAGCGTCTGCCGAGGCTCGACGGTGACATCCTCGGGGACGCGCGACAGCCGTTCCTGCACGAATTCCTCCAGTCGCTTTCGGAGGCGTCGAACATCCGCACCACATGCGCGTAGTGCCTTGGAAGCCTTCGGGTCTTCGGTGAGCGCCAAGAGGAGGTGCTCGAGCGTCACGTACTCGTGTCGCATCAACCCGGCACGGTCGAACGCCTTGCGCAAGGTCTCCTGAAGCTCTTTTGCGATAACCGGACCAGCCATGTCTAAGCGTTTTCCTCTTCGGGCTCCATCGTTAGGCGCAGGGGAAACTCCTGCTCGCGTGCCATCGTTTCGACCTTCTTGATCTTGGTCTCTGCGACCTCGCGGGTGAACACCCCCGCCACGCCGAC
>JAPUKT010000009.1 GCA_027295555.1 Deltaproteobacteria bacterium | reverse complement strand
ACGAAAGTCAAGACGCGGACTTGCTGTTGCACATCATCGACGCATCCGACCCCTGCAGAAACGAGCATGTGGAGACGACGGAGAAACTCCTCGTCGACCTCGGGCTCGAGCGGGTTCCGCGAATCCTCGTCTTCAACAAATGCGACCGTCTCGAAGCGCCCGCTGCGACGATTCAGAACCGCGGCATCGCGATCATCGCGATCGCTCCGAGCTCCTTGGGTGTCCTCAGAGTGGAGATCGACAAGCGTATCGCGGTCTCGAATCCGCTCGCAAAAACGTCGGAACCTACTTCTTCACGACTGGTTTGATGCCGACCTTGCCGTCTTTGACGACGACCTTGAAGTCGATCCGCTTGCCTTTGTACTTGCGATCGAGTTCGGGGACCATCTTCTTGAGGCTCTTCGCAACCGCTTCGTAGTCGATCTTGTCGGTGCGCTCGTTGTTGCGTCGTTTGGCGTCGATGTAGCTTTCGTAGATCTGGCGCATGCGAGCTTCTCCGGGCCCTTTGGAGCGTGCGGCGATCGGTGGTGGTGCGCGACGGCTCGGCGAAATCGCGGGGCTCGACTTGTCTCGTTGAGTCAGGGGCCGTCGGGACTCGGGCTTCCCAAACGTGGCCGTCGAGTATTCTTGGGAGGGCCTTGGTCTCGCCGGTGGAACCTCCTCGAGCTCGGCGGGCGGTTTGGGCGCTTTGAGCAACTCGTCCATGTGATCGCTGGCTTCCTCGATGAGCGCGTCGACGTTGACGTCTTCATTGGGGTCGAGCTCGAGTGGATTGCTGCTCGGGTGATGTCGCACTCTTTCACGCTCCGCGCGGGCTACCTCTCGCCGACGTCGTGCGCGCAAGAGATCGCGACGGTAGGTGCCCTCCTCGATCTGGCGCCCGACGCGTCGCCAGTAGGTCTGAAGCGTCGTGTACCGTTGAATGAGCGTCTGAAATCGAAACCGGAGCGCAGTGTTGCGCGGCCGCGTCTTGCGAAGCTCATGCAAGGCACGATCGAATTGCTTGCGAGGGATCTGCGGCTCGATGCGCTCGATCCCCTGAAACCACTGTTCGTAGAGGTGCTTGATGCGCGAGAGCTGTATCTCGGCACCGGACAACAGAATCTCGAACTCTTTCGGCGTCATGGCTCGACCATTAGAGCGGCGTGATCTCCAAATTGTCGAACCAGAGGTCCGATTGCCAGTTATTGAACCCAAAATGATCGTGCCCGCGCCCCTGAAGAGGCTCGGGATCGCTCATTTCTAGGAGAACCTCGTCGTCTACCGAGACCGTGAGATTCGGCCCTACTCGCTCGATCCGGAAGTGATAGGTCCTTCCAGCCTCGACTTTTCGAGGAGCGCCCACCACGCGATCGGCCCCGTGCTCATCCATACGGGCCAAGACGTTGCGGGAGTTGTTCCACCCTCCGAAGATGATGACGTAGCTGGTGGCCTTGTAGCTGTCGGTCTTCGCGAAAGACGCGCCGTCCCCGAAAATCTCGACTTTGATATCGCCATCCGGCGTCTCGCTTCGAACGTCGAACTCGACCCGTACGTCGCGCGATAGGGTTCGCAGGAGCCAAAGCGGGTGGTTGCGCGCCTCCCGCACATGAAGCTCCCCAGCCTCGATGGCCCAGTTGCCCCCCGTCTTCTTCCAATCCTTCCCGAGCTGAGAGCGCTCGAAGCGATCGGTGTACCCCGAGCCAATCCCAGGATCGCCCTGAGGCGTGCACGCGGAAAGGCCCAAGACAATCAAGCCGAGGATCACCCTCATGGATCCGTGCACCCGTCTTCGTTTTCATCCTGTCCCTCGAGAGCTTGCTCGTTCGGGCACAGGTCATCGGCATCCGGAATGAAATCGTTGTCGTTATCTGGATCCATGCAGCCGTCCTGATCCTCGAAGCCATCGAAGTCCTCGGGGAGCCTCGGGCATTCGTCGATCGAGTCCGGGATCCCGTCATTGTCCATGTCGTTGGTCTTTGGAGACCAAGAGACGCCGAAGATCGCACGGAACCTCGGCTGGCCGAGACCGCGCACGAGCCCCCCACCGAACGCGGCGGTCATCGTGACGTCTTTCTTCGTGTAGCGAACGCCGATGTCGCCCTCGAGCGTGTTGGTCCTCCGTCCTCGAAAGCTCGTCGACCCGCGAAGCTCGATCAGGCCAAACAGACCTTTGGCCGGCGGAATCGGTGGCTTCAGCGAAAAACCGTAGAGCATCTCTTGGCCCAGCGTGTCGTCGCCAACGCTTCGCGCGTTCACGCGGTACCGCCAACCGAGCATGAGGCCGGCCCCCGCCCCGAGTAAATGAAAATCGCCAAGCGCCTGGAGGTCGAACGAGAACTGATCTTCGCTTGCGTAAAAGCTCTCGCTGCCAATCGGAACGGGCACCATCACGAGCAAGCCGAGTCCGGGACCGTCCGGCTTGTTTTGGATCTTTTCCGTCTTCTTCCCGACGAGTCGGATCTTGCTGGTAAAGCGCGGGTCCTCGACGCCGAAGCCCGTGATCGAGGTTTCGCCCGTCTGATAGAGGAGGAGCGGCACTTCCAGAGCCAGCGACCATCGCCCGAACAACCCGAGCTGAAAGAGAAGGTCGGAGGTGAGTCGATGGTCGATCGCCGTCTCGGATGTGCCGTCGGCGAAGCGAACCCGCAGGGGCTTGTTCGAGTACCAGGTCCAGAGCGCCAGGTTCCATCGCAAGTGGCCGGGGGTGGCGCTCCCTTGGATCCCGAGAAACCCGAAACGGTCCAGAGTCGGGCGAAAGCGTTCGATGTTGATCGCTTGGGCCGAAGTGGCGGTGGCCGAACTGAGGGTCAGGACGAGTACCAGAGCGGGAGCGAGGCGCGTCATCCGACCTAGCTCGGACCCAGCAGGTGAGAGGTGCGTACGTTCTTGAGCGCGGCAAGCATGCTTTGGCGAATTTTGGGCGCGCGCTCCTCGAGATCGTCGAGCATCTGCTTGACCTGTTGTCGCCAGAGGTTTTCCTGCGAGCCGCAAAGATTGCACGGCAGAATCGGAAACTGCATCTGTTCCGCGTACGCCGCAATGTCTCTCTCCGCGGAGTAGAGCAACGGCCGAATGACGGTGTTGCGCCTGTCGTCACTGACCAATTTCGCGGGCATCGCACTCAACGAACCGTTGAACATGAGGTTCAGCATGAGAGTCTCGATCGCATCGTCCCGATGATGGCCGAGCGCGATCTTCGTACACCCGAGCTCCTCCGCGAGGTTGTAGAGAATCCCGCGTCGAAGGCGCGAGCACATACTGCAGTAGGTCTTCCCTTCCGGAATTCGCTTGGTCACCAGCTGGTACGTATCCTTGCGGATGATGCGATGTTCGTGACCGTGGTCGCGAAGCCAGGCTTCGAGCGGCGTGCCATCGTATCCGGGGTGCCCTTGATCGAGATGCACGGCGATGATCTCGAAAGGTACGGGCGCCCGCTGCCGCGAACGCTCGAGGAGGTGCAGAAGGGCATAGCTATCCTTGCCGCCACTCACTGCGACCATCACGCGATCGCCCGCCTCGATGAGCTGGAAGTCCGCTATGCAACGCCCCATCTCGTGGGCAAGTCGCCTCTCCAAGGAATCACGAGCCACGCGGGATGGGTACTCGCCGAGCGGCCCGCCCGCAAGGCTCGGGTTGGGGCTCGATCAGGAATAACACGAGCAGATCGAGCCCTTAGCCGCCCCTTCGAATCGCGACCGCTCGCGCGTGGGCTTCGAGCCCTTCGAGTCGGGCGAGCCTTTCGAGCAGGTCGGCCTGATCCGCGAGGGCCTCCTGTGAGTACCGGATGAGCGACGTGCGGATCACGAAATCGTACACGCCGAGCGGCGAGGCAAACCGGACCGCCCCGCCCGTCGGCAACACGTGGCTCGGCCCCGCCGCATAGTCTCCCGCAGCTTCGGGGGTGTGGTAGCCGAGAAACACCGCACCGGCGGCTCCGATCTGCTCGAGCAGGCTGTCTGGATCCTCCACCGAGAGGCTCAAGTGCTCCGCCGCCAACACCGTCGCGACGCGACCGGCTTCGGTGAGGTCGCCCGTCACGAAGGCGTAGCCGTTGTTGGTGATTGCCTCCTCTGCGATCGGCTTCCGCGGGAGGGACTCGAGCTGCCGCTCTAGCGCAGCATCGACCGCTTCGGCCTGGCTTCGGGAAAGAGTGATGAGGAGCGGGTACGCCGCCTCGTCATGCTCAGCTTGCGACAGCAGGTCGGCCGCCACCACTTCGGGGTTGGCTCCCTCGTCGGCCACCACCAAGATCTCGCTCGGCCCTGCAATCGAATCGATGTCGACCGCACCGAATACGAGCCGCTTGGCGCATGCCACATAGATGTTCCCGGGCCCGACGACCTTGTCAACCCTCGTGATGGATTCCGTCCCGTACGCCACGGCTGCGATTGCTTGCGCCCCGCCCGCATCGACCACTTCGGTCACGCCTGCGATCTCGGCCGCTGCGAGGATCTCCGGGGTCGGGTTGGGCGTGACCAGAACGATGCGTTTCACGCCCGCCACCGTGGCAGGAATCGCGGTCATCAGAACCGTGGACGGATATCGCGCCTTCCCGCCGGGCGCATAAACGGCGGCTGCAGCAACCGGCCGAACCCGCTGCCCCAACTCGACGCCGTCTTCTTCGTATCGGAAGCCCGGCTCGCGTTGGTGCTCGTGGTAGCGACGAATGCGCTCCGCGGCGTCGGCCAAGGCCGTGCGAATTTCAGGGCCGACAAGCCCCGCGTCAGCAAGCCAGGCGTCTCGGTCGAGCACGAGCGCTTCGGGGCGATGGCCGTCGAACCGTTCGGTGTACTCGAGCACCGCCTCGTCGCCCCGCTCGCGCACCGCGTCGAGAATTGCGCGTACGTCGGACTCGACACGCGCGAGATCTTCATCGCCGCGGCGACTCAAGGAGCCGAGCGCGGCTTCGTAGGCAGCCTGCCCTCGTTCGTGAATCGCGAGCATTTACTGTTTCTAGCGGGCCGGGGGACGGGGTCAACCACGCGACCTTGCTCTTGGGTTCGGAAAATGCTCAGACTTCGCCGACCATGAGCGTTCGCCTGTACAACACCCTGACGAGCCAGAAGGAGCCGTTCGAGCCGGCAGAACCCGGCCACGCCCGAATCTACGTCTGCGGCCCCACCGTCTACGACTACGCGCATCTCGGCCATGTGCGCTGTTATGTGGTCTACGACGTCCTCGTCCGCCACCTCCGCGCCAACGGAATGAACGTCACGTACGTCCGGAACATCACCGACGTCGACGACAAGATCCTCAAGCGCGCCTCGGAGTCGGGAACTGAGCCGACCACCCTCGCTGCCCGTTTCGCCGAGGCGTATGCCGAAGACATGCATCGTCTCGGCAATCTCGACCCGGACGTCGAGCCGAAGGTGAGCGAGCACCTTCAAGACATCTTTGATCTGGTGCAGCGCCTGATCGACCGGGATCACGCGTACGTATCCGACGGTGACGTGTACTTCGCGGTCAAGTCCTTTCCCGAGTACGGAAAGCTCAGCCACCGCAACCTCGAGGACATGAAGCTCGGTGCCAGCGAGCGCCTCGACGAGCAACAGATGGCTCGCAAACGCCATCCCGCAGACTTCGCGCTGTGGAAGCAGAGTGCAGAGGACGCGTGGGGTTGGGATAGCCCGTGGGGTCGTGGCCGACCCGGTTGGCACATCGAGTGCTCGGCCATGTCGATGAAGCACCTGGGTGACACCCTCGATCTCCACGGAGGCGGGCTCGACTTGGTGTTCCCTCACCACGAAAATGAGATCGCACAGAGTGAGGCCGCGACCGGAAAGCCGTTTTCGCGGTGTTGGGTGCACAACGGCTTCGTCGAAGTCGACAAGGAGAAGATGAGCAAGAGCCTCGGGAACTTCTTCACCGCCCGAGACCTCTTCGATCGCATGGAGCCCGAGGCGATCCGGTACTTCATGATGACCGTGCACTATCGCGCCCCGCTCAACTTGGATTGGACGCTCGACGACGCAGGCAATGTGACCGGCTTCCCGCAGTTCGAGGAAGCGGAGCGTCGCGTGGCCTATCTCTACAAGACGAAGCAGCGACTCCTCGGACTGCCACCGGAGCGCATCGCCGACGACGGAACACCCGCACCTACCGAGATCGTCGACTTCGCCACGGGCCTCAGAGACGCGCTCGACGACGACCTCAACATGCCCATGGCCCTGGCCAAGCTCGCGGAGTTTCTCAAGGCGGTGAACGAGCTCTGCGACCAAGCGTCCCGCAAAAAGGGCAAGGCCCCGAAGGAAGATGTCGAGCTCGCCCGGGCCGGCTTCGCGACGCTCGAGGCCGAGCTTGGTCTGGGGACTCTGGCCCCCGACGAGGTCCTGCTCCGCATTCGTGACCGCCGAGCACGCGAGCGCGGGCTCGATGCCGCCGAGATCGAGCAACAAATTGCCGCGCGAGCGGCGGCGCGGCAATCGAAGGACTTCGCAGACGCCGATCGGATCCGAGATTCCCTCGCATCCCAGGGCGTCGAGCTCCTGGATGGTCCCGAGGGGACGGGGTGGACAATGGCGGACTGATGAAACTATCAGGGGTTGGCGCTTAGCGCGGCGGAAATTTACGGCTTTTCGGCCGCTGGCACCGACACCGATCTGTCACTCGCCTTCC
>JAPUKT010000089.1 GCA_027295555.1 Deltaproteobacteria bacterium | reverse complement strand
GACGTCATCGTAAGCGGCAACCTGTTTGGCGACATCTTGTCCGACGAAGGCGCTGTGCTGACTGGGTCGCTTGGGCTCCTTCCGAGCGCATCTTTGGGAGAGGGCTCTCTCGGCGTGTACGAGCCGATTCACGGCTCTGCGCCCGACATCGCCGGCAGGGGTATCGCCAATCCGCTTGGTACGATCTTGAGCGTAGCGATGCTGCTTCGTCACAGTCTCGACCTCGATTCGGACGGCAAAGCGATCGAAGACGCTGTGCAGAAGGTTCTGGACAACGGACTTCGCACCGCAGATTTGAGCGGCGGACAGCGCTCGCTCGGCACCAACGAAATGGCCGACGCTGTCGTGTCCGCCATCGAAGGCGCGTAACGAAAGGACCATCATGCCCCGCAAACGCGTCAGCCGACTGTTTGACCTCAAGGAAGACGAGCACGGACGCAAGTACATGGAAGTGTACCTCGACGGCATCACGCTTTTGCGCCTGGTGCTGTCGAACAAGGGCACGGCGTTCAGCTACGAGGAGCGCGTGGCGCTTCGACTCGGGGGTTTGCTTCCACCGCAGTTCAACACACTCGAGCAACAAGCCGCCCGCGTCTATGAAGGCTTCGTTCAGGCGCCCACCGATATCGACAAGTACCAGTACCTGCGGTCTCTACAAGAGCGGCAAGAGATCCTGTTCTACGCCTTGCTCGAGAAGCACTTGGAAGAGATGCTGCCCATCGTCTATACGCCGACCGTAGGCGCCGCGGTGCAGCAATTCAGTGCGCTCTATCAGAACCCGCGCGGTCTTTCGTTCTCGCCGCTCAACATCGACCGGGCGGACCAGACACTCGAATGTTACCCGATGGAAGACGTGCGGATGATCGTCGCGACGGACTCATCTGCGATCCTCGGCATTGGTGACCAAGGCTATGGTGGCCTCGCGATTCCGATCGGCAAGATGGCACTCTACACGGTCGGCGGGGGCGTGAGCCCCTTCCACACGATGCCCGTCGCGCTCGACGTCGGCACGGATCGCATGGACCTGATAAACGATGCCAACTACCTGGGGGTGCGCCAGAAACGCCTGCAAGGAGAGGACTACTACAAGTTCCTGGATCGCTTCGTCGATGCCGTGTGGTCAAGCTGGCCGGACGCGGTGATCCAGTGGGAAGACCTCTCGAAGACGGCCGCCTTCTCGGTGCTCGAACGGTATCGACACCGGGGACCGTCCTTCAACGACGACATTCAGGGCACGGGCGCCGTTGCGCTCGCGGGGATCCTCGCGGCTTGCCACCTGCGCAACGAGAAGCTGGCGGACGAAGTCTTCGTCATTTACGGCGCGGGGGCCGGTGGCATCGGCGTTGCGTGGGCCCTTCGCGAAGGGCTCGTCCGGGCGGGGCTCACCGCGGCAGAGGCGAGCCAACGTGTCTTCGTGCTCGACTCGAGAGGCCTGCTCCTCCTGGACCGCGATATGGAGGAGTACAAGCGCGGCTTCGCCCACGACAGAGTGGAAATCGCCGACTGGAGGTTGGAAGGCGATGCACCCGATCTCGTCGAGACCATTCGAAACGCCAAGGCTACGGTGCTGCTCGGGCTTTCCGGACAGCCCGGCGCCTTTACCGAAGAGGTCGTTCGCGCCATGGCCGACAACCACAAGTGGCCAATCATTTTTCCGCTCTCGAACCCGACGAGCTCGGCGGAAGCCAATCCTGAAGACGTCTTCCGATGGACAGACGGCCAGGCCATCGTGGCGACGGGCAGCCCCTTCGACCCCGTTTGCATGGGCGGTGTCACCCACCCGATCGGACAGGGTAACAACGCGTTCATCTTCCCAGGGCTTGGCTTCGGCGCTATCCTGAGCGACGCCAAGATCATCACCGATGGCATGGTCCTCGAGGCTTCGCAGGCGCTCGCCGACTACACGATCGGGAAGTACGTCGAGGGCGGTTTGATCTACCCACCAGTCAGCGACCTCCAGGAAACCTCGATCTTCGTGGCCACCCGCGTTTGCCAGCAAGCGATCAAGGATCAGGTCGCGCGTCGCGAAAACATCCCGGAAGACGTCGAAGCCTTCGTACGAGAACGCTTCTGGCGCGCCACATACCTCCCCTTCGTCCGCGGTCACCTCGACTAGGGACATGCAGCGTGTCCCCTCTTGTGGCAGCCTTCCGGGGTGGACATCGGGATTGCTCTTTTCGATCGGGTGACCGCCCTCGATGCGGTTGGGCCGTATGAGGTGTTGCAGCGACTTCCGGGCGCACAGCTCAAATTCGTTGGGCATGAAAAGGGTGAGGTTCGGACCGACAACGGGTTTCTAGGGCTGACCGTGGACCATACGTTTGACGAGCTGCCCAGCCCAGAAATCATCGTCGTGCCTGGAGGCATCGGCACGCGCGCACTTGTACACGACCAGGTGATTCTCGACTGGATTCGAGGCGCGCACGAGACGTCGAAGTATACGACCTCGGTTTGCACGGGCTCGTTGCTTCTCGCAGCCGCCGGAATTCTCGACGGCCTCGATGCCACGACTCACTTTTCCGCGCGACAGCTACTCACCAAGTATGGCGCCAAGCCGGTCGAGGATCGGGTGGTCCGCCAAGGCAAGATCTTCACCGCGGCCGGAGTGTCGAGTGGCATCGATATGGCACTCGAGCTCGCCGAGCAGCTCACCGATTCGACTACGGCAAAGGCGCTTCAGCTCATGATCGAGTACGACCCGCAGCCACCCCACGACGCGGGCGCGCTTCACAAGGTGGGGCCAGCCGTGTTGGCGCGGATGCAAGAGCTCGCCGCGCTTCGAAACTAGCCCCTCAACGGGAGGTGCTCACTTTGTAGATCCCGGTCGGGCCTACGGCCCGTCGATTGGTCCCGCCCC
>JAPUKT010000088.1 GCA_027295555.1 Deltaproteobacteria bacterium | reverse complement strand
CACCGCAGCTCGCAGATGATCAACACCTACCGACGCACCGCCCGGACCTATGCAGAGCTCAGCCTCGGCGAGCTTGTCCCGATGGTCGAGGCAATCCCGGAGTTGGCCGAAGCCGTTTCAAACGGCTTAATAACGGCTTCGGCTACGGAATCAGTAGCGAGCGAAGTCGCTCAACTACCGGGAATCGTTAGTGGGCCATCCCGGACTCGAACCGGGAGCCAATGGATTAAGAATCCACTGCTCTACCACTTGAGCTAATGGCCCGGAACTATCGCGGCACACCCGGAAGGATTCGAACCTTCGACCTACGGATTCGAAGTCCGGCGCTCTATCCAGCTGAGCTACGGGTGCTGAGCGTACCTTTCGGCACGCGAGGTCAAAGAATCTTTCAAAGAGTGGGGTGAGTGACGGGAATTGAACCCGCGACGCCCGGAGCCACAGTCCAGTGCTCTACCACTGAGCTACACCCACCGAAGGGGCCGGAGTTTAGCGTCCCTTTCCGTCCGGGCAAGGCTACGAGCAACGGCCGTTTTCATAGTGTCTTCGGGCCCACTCCGCCATGGCAATCCCAGCGGCCACGCTGATCGGATAGCTGTGATTGATGCCGAACATCGGGATGGCAACCACCTGTTCAGCGGCCTCCAAAATACCCGGCGAGCACCCCTCGTCCTCGTTCCCGAAGACCAGCACTGCATCGTCGGGGAGCTCGGCCTCCCAGAGGCCGACGTCCGCACTGTCCTTCTCGAAGGCGATGAGGCGCCACCCGGACTTCTCGGCGGCTTCGAGGAACGTTCTCTCCGAGGGAAGCTCGACGATGTTCTCGTAGCGCTGCATGCCCATGGCCGCCCGCTCGTACCAGGGCTCGGTGCCGATGAGGATGACCTCCTTCACGAGGAAGGAGTGTGCGGTGCGAATGATCGACCCGATGTTGAACGGGTTCTTGGCGCGGTCGATCGCCACGCGAAACGGATGCCGAAGGCGATCGAGCTCGCTTCGAATCTCGTGACGGGGCATCTCGAATGGTGGAACCTGAGCCATCTACTTCCACTTAATCGAGCAACCCATCGACGGCACGTGGTCGAAATCGACCGTGCCCTGTTCGAGCGCCGCATCGAGAACCGCACGCAGGTCGTGACGAGTCACTTGGTCGGGCTGCTGCCAGTTGTCGTCGATGCGTCCGTTGTAAATCAGCTGGCGATCGCGATCGAAGACGAAGATGTCTGGGGTGCAGGCCGCGTCATACGCTCGCGCGACCTCTTGGCCCTCGTCGCGGAGGTAGGGGAAGTTGAAGCCTTTGTCCGCAGCCCTCACCTTCATCTGCTCGAAGGAGTCGTCAGGATACTTCTCGGCGTCGTTGGGGTTGATGGCGACGATTTGGAGGCCTCGAGCGCCATAGTCGTTCTGTATCTCGATCAGCCGGTCCTCGGAAGCGATGGCGTAGGGGCAGTGATTGCACGTGAATACCACCGCGAGGAGCTCGGCGTCCGAGAACGAGTCCAAAGAGCGAGTTTCGCCGTCGACGTTGGGCAGCGAGAATGAGGGAGCCCGCGTGCCCAGCTGCATCCCGTTGGAGTGCATGACTGGCATGGGTCCCCTCTAGTGCTCGGCGACCATCCGTGCCAGCAGACGTGTTAGATTTAGGGTCGGATGATGGAAGAAGCCGCAGAGCACGATCCGCTGATCGGGGCGACGCTCGGGGGGCTCTACCGTGTGGAGCGCCTCATCGGAGAGGGGGGCATGGGTCGGGTCTACGAGGCCATCCACGCCCATCTCGGTAAGGCCTATGCGGTCAAGGTGCTGGCCAATGGTCGCGCCTACAAGCCCGACGCCATCGAGCGCTTCTTGCGGGAAGCCAAGTCGGCCACCCGGATCGAAAACGACCACATCGTCAAGGTGCTCAACTTCGACAAGCATGACGAACACGGCGTCTTCCTCGTGATGGAGTTGCTCGAAGGGGAGGACCTTGCCGAGCGGCTCGAGCGCGGCTCGCTTCCGATCGATCAGGCTGTGGATCTCGCGACGCAAACTGGCGATGCGCTCCAGGCGGCGCACGACGCCGGCATCGTACATCGTGATCTCAAGCCCGAAAATATCTTCATCACCCAAAAGAAGGGTCGAGATTTCGTGAAGGTCCTCGACTTCGGGATCTCCAAGATCAAGTCGCCCGACCATACCGACGTCAAGTTGACAGCCACCGACCAGATCGTGGGCACACCTCTCTATATCTCGCCCGAGCTTGCGCGCGGCTTATCGGCGGTCGATCACCGCACTGATATTTATGCGCTCGGCGTGATCGTTTACGAGATGGTCACGGGCACACCACCTTTCACCGGGGAAAATCACTTCCAACTACTCTACAAACACGGCAACGAAGCACCCGACCCACCGTCGCAGCGCAGCCCCCGCGCGAAGATTCCCGCTCACGTCGAAGCCGCGATTCTCTGCGCGCTCGAAAAGAATCCTTCAGATCGGTTCTCGAGCATGAAGGATTTCTGTGGAGCCTTGCAGGGGCCGTCGGTGCCGCGTCGCCAGAAGAGGGTCGGGCTTGCGCTGCTCGCCGCCGTCGTAGCTGCCTTCGCGTTGCTTCTGTGGCCCGCCCGCGAGTCGAGCGCGCCGAACGAGTCGAGCGCGCCGAGTCCGCCGCTGGTAGCCGAATCCCCGATCCCTACCCCCGTGACACCCCCGCCCGAGGGGTCTGCAGAAATTTCGGAGTTGACCCGCCCTCCTACATCGGTCCGTGTGCAGCTCAACTCGACTCCGCGCGGCGCGTCGGTAGCACTAAACGGCGTCAAAAAAGGGGAAACGCCGCTTACATTGGAGCTTCCAAAAGGCACCGAAGCCACGGTACGGTTTTCGCTTGAAGGCTACCAGCCCAAGGTGCGCCGTCTAGTCGCAGAGGACGACGAGATAGTGCACGTTCGACTCCGGAGGAAAATCCGGCGCGAGACGCCGCCCATCAAGAAAGACTTCTAGGTTCGTGCCTGCTTACCTTACTCGCATCATCATCATTACCGCCTGTCTGGCGAGCCCTGCTTTCTCGGTGGCACAAAGCACGTCGGAGAACGCCGAGGCGCGAGTGTACTTCGAAGAAGGAAACCGCCTCTTTCAGCAAGCGAGTCGGGCGAGCGGTTCCAAGCGCACCACCCTCCTCCAGCGCTCGCTCGAAGCATATGTGGACAGCCTTCAAATTGTACGGAGTCGAAACGCCCTCTTCAACGCGGCGATCGTGCTCGAGGAGCTCGATAGAAACGACGAATCGTTCAACTACTACACCGAGTACCTTCGGATCGAAGGGCTGACGGAGGCGGATCGGGAGGAAGCATCGCGACGACGTGACGCGCTTCGCCCCAAAGTCGCCGTGCTTCGGGTGAGCTCCGAGCCTGAGGCCGCGCAACTTTGGGTCGACCGCAAGGACCTCGCGGCGCGGGGTGAAACTCCGATCGAGGTCGCGGTTCCCCCCGGACAGCACCGGGTGTTCGTCGAAAAGGAAGGGTACGTCCCCGCCGAGCGGGCGCTGAAGATGGTGCACGGCGAGGCGACGGTGCTCGATCTCAGGCTAGAACCTCTTCCGGTCGAGCCCGTGGTCGAAGCCGGTCCGGCAGACACATATGAAAAGCCCCGTCTTCGCAACGCGGCGATCGGCACCGCGGCAAGCACCATCGCCACGGCCGCGGTCGGCCTCGGGTTGTCGCTCAAGGCGCGCTCGTTGCATGACGAATACGACAACGCGGCCGCGCAATACGAGATGACCGGCGAGCCGGCGGATTTGCAACGAGCTCAGGATCTCGCCAACCGGACGGATCGCTTCAACATCGCGGCAGACGTGATGTGGGGAACCACGATCGCGCTTGGAATCAGCGCCATCGTTCTCTACACGCAGCATCGAAAGCGACAACGCCGCGAAAAGGCTCGAGTCGACGTGTCGGTTTCGCGACACGGCGGATTCGCATCGGTCCGAATGCCGCTGGGGGCTTCACGATGAGGGCCCTGGTCGCAGCACTGCTACTCGCGTTGATGAGCGGCTGCACTCTGCTCAACACACCGGACCGCAATCTGCAACCGCCCGACGGCGGCGTGGACGGTGGCATTGGCATCGAGCTTTTCTGCGACGATGGGTTGGATGACGACGACGACTCCCTGTCGGACTGCGCGGATCCGGACTGCGCGGAGGAGCTGGCTTGCTGCGAGCGGCGCAGCACGACCCTCAGCGAGGACTGGACGGCAGGCGATCTCACGCTTACCTGGGTGTTCGGGCCGACGACGGGAGACCCATGGCTGCCAGCACGCCCCGCATTCGAAGGCACGACGTTCGTGGGGGACTTCGAGTCGAGCGACGAGCCGCGCGCGCTCATCAGCAGCGACTGCGTATCTCTCGCGCTGGGCGGCTGGGTGAACACGGCCCTCCGCAGCACCGACGCGACCGGATGTACGAACGACGCTCCATGCGACCGGTACGCCGGGGTTGTCCTCTCGGTTGCAACAGACCTCGCACCTGGCAGTAAGCTTCAAGACGAGCTTGCGGTAACCCTGCACGCAGGCGGGCTCGTTCTCGTTACGCAGGCCGATGTGGAAGTTGCCCGCACGACGGCCGGCATCGATCAAAACACCGAAGTCGAGATCGTCGTCCGACCGACGCTGAACGCCGAAGCGCAGCCCATCCTGAAGGCCACGGTGACGGTCGGAAGCGAAACGGTCCTCGAGAGCTTTCCCATGTCCCGCATAGAGGACCTCGTCGCCACGGGCGAGTGTGCGCAGATCCCAGGCCTTCACGTAGCAGCCCAAAGCCAGGGCGACGGGGTGTATGTAGGCCCCCTCACGACGGCCAAGCAGGACTGTGCCAATCCGAGCCAGTTCCAGAAACAAGTTGCAACATTAACAGGTGCGAGCCTCCGGTTCGCCCCATCCTGGAGGTCTGCGTATGTGGGTTCACCGGCGTTGGCGAGCTCACGAAACGCCGTTTCGGACGTCCAGTGGGACTTGATCGTCGAAGGCAGCAACGACTCACCCGACCTCGAGCCGGTCACCCATATTGGGTACGCGCTTGGGCATGCGAGAGAGACGACTGACGAGGGCGATGACTGGAGCCTGGACGGGTGGATCACCAGCGACGGGCCGAAGGTGGGCGACGACCCGCCATCGTGCGTGGGAGTGCCCGGCGGCTGCACCGACAACATCAGTGTGCGCGAACCGCACCTGCTGGCGGAGCTCAATGAAGACCGAGCCCTTCGGGACTTGGTGCTCTCGTTCGCCCGCGAAGTCACCCCCGATCCCCCCGATATCTTCGGCCTCCAGGTCATCAGGCCGGTGGGCGGGCCGACAACGCCGGCCCCTGTCCCAACCACGCCAACCCTGTCCCCGGACGACGTGCCGGAATGTATCAGCCTGCGGGATCCCTCGTTAATTCCAGTGGATCCGGAGGCGCAGCAGGGCTACTGGCTTTTCTTCACATGCGTGCAGGGAGCCGGCCCGGCCACCGAAATACACGCGGTTCGCGTCTCCCGGGCGCTCGAAGTCGTGCAAGAGGGCGGCGGCCCGTTGCGTCGCGTCGTGCTGACGGCCGGGGAGCTCGGGCCGTTCGCTGCGGCGGGGATCCGTTCGGCCGAGCCGCTGGTTGCGTTTGCCGAGGACGGCCTCCGACTGCGCATTTGGTTCCTCGCACAAAGCGCCCCCGGCGACTGGAGCATCGCGCTAGCGGAGGCGCGGACACACGATGTCGAGATGCTCGCGTTCGAGCTTCCCGAAGCGCTGCCCTTCCCCGTCAACCCGATCCTCACCAACGACTCGTCCCTGGTCCGAAGCGAGTGCCTGGGTGACGACTGCAGTATCACTGGAATCGCCGTGACCCCTCGCGGTGACGACCCGGAGCTGCTGCGGTTCCTGTTGGCACGGCGTGTGAATCTACCGGGTGGGGGTCGTACCGACCAATTGATCCCTTTGGAGCAAGTTTGGAGGATGCCGTGAGCCAGGATCGACGAATTCAGCGCTGGGGCTGGCCAATGATGGCTGCAGCGCTCGTCGTGCTGTTGGCGGGCTGCGGTGAGAGCGACGCCGGAGGTGGCGCGCCTCCAGAGATCACTGACGGCGGCGGTGCTGCCGGTGGCGACGCGGGTTTCGAAGGCGCCGGCGGCGCTGGCGGCAGCGGCGCTCCAGGGGGTGTAACCATCAACGGGAACCTCGAGGTCATCGATCAAAATCCTGTTGA
>JAPUKT010000087.1 GCA_027295555.1 Deltaproteobacteria bacterium | reverse complement strand
CTCCCGCCGATCGCGCACGCGTACCCGTACTCTCTTACAAGATGTACTTGGCCAAATCCTGATCCGCGAGAATCGCATCGAGCGTCGACTTCACGTAGTCTACGTTGACGACGAACTTCGACTCGGCACGCTCGGATGCGTCGTACGAGAGCTCCTCGAGGAGGGCTTCCATGATCGTGTACAGACGTCGCGCGCCAATGTTCTCGGCGCGGCGGTTCGCTTCGGCCGCGTACCCTGCCAGCTCTTCAATCGCCTCCGGCTCGAACACCAGCTCAATGCCCTCGGTCGCCATCAGCGCCTGATACTGCTTGGAGAGCGCGTTCTTCGGCTCGGTGAGGATCCTGACGAAATCGTCCTTTTCAAGTGAATCGAGCTCGACGCGGATCGGAAAGCGACCCTGAAGCTCCGGAATCAGGTCGGCGACCTTCGAGACGTGGAAGGCGCCCGCTGCGATGAAGAGGATGTGGTCCGTCTTCACGGTGCCGTACTTGGTGCTCACCGTCGAGCCTTCGACGATCGGGAGGAGGTCGCGCTGCACGCCCTCTCGCGACACATCCAAGCCGCCGATCCGACGGTCCGAGCTGACCACCTTGTCGATCTCGTCCAGGAAGACGATGCCGGCTTGCTCGGTGCGCTTCACGGCGTCGCGTTGGACCGCATCGTGGTCGATCAGCTTTTGCGCCTCTTGCTGCTTCAACACCTCGAGCGCCTCGGAAACCTTCAGTCGCCGTCGCTTGGTGCGGCCTCTGAACCCTGGCATTTGCGACATCATGTCCTGTAGGTTCACCTCTTCGGTGCCCTGGGCCCCGAAGATCGTCATGAACGGGTTGTTGGTGTCCGCCACGTCGAGCTCGACCTCGACATCGTCCAGCTCCCCGTTTCGAATGCGCTGCCGAGTGTCGTTGACCTCGCTATCCGAAAAGAACGGCTGAGGTTGAGGAGGCTGCTGGGGCGTTATCTGGAAGCTCAGCGGCCCAAACTGGTGCGTCTGCGCCTGTGCTTCGGGTTGCTGGGGTTGTACGGGCGGCCGTTGCGCCAGCAGGATCATCTTCGCCAGACGTTCTTCGGCGTTGTCCAGCGCCCGGGTCTCTACGCCTTCGAGAGCTTCACGCTCGCAGATCTGAATCGCGTTCTCGACGAGGTCCCGGATCATCGATTCGACGTCGCGACCGACATAACCGATCTCGGTGAACTTCGAGGCCTCCACCTTAACAAACGGAGCGCGGGCCAGCTTGGCGAGCCGTCGCGCGATCTCGGTCTTACCGACACCCGTCGGCCCGATCATGATGATGTTGCGGGGCGCGATCTCGTCTCGAAGGTCGTTGGTAACCTGCTGGCGTCGCCAACGATTGCGTAGGGCGATCGCCACGGCACGCTTCGCTTTGTCTTGCCCGATGATGTACCGGTCGAGCTCGCCGACCGTCTCCCGGGGTGTGAAGTTGCCAAGGGTCATCCGCCCATCTCCTCGACCACAACTTCATTGTTGGTGTAGACGCAAATCTCGGCCGCGATCTCGAGCGCCTTGCGAGCCACCTCCGCGGCGCTGAGGTCGGTGTTCCGGATCAAAGCTTGCGCTGCAGCCAACGCGTACGAACCGCCGGAGCCGATCGCGATCACGCCTTCGTCCGGCTCGATCACGTCGCCCGTTCCGCTGAGCAGTAGCGTGGTCTCCTCGTCCATGACGACGAGCATGGCTTCGAGACGTCGAAGGTACCGATCGGTTCTCCAGTCCTTGGCGAGCTCGACTGCTGCGCGCTGCAAGCTGCCTCGATGCTCCTTGAACTTTCCTTCGAACCGATCGAGGAGCGTGAACGCGTCGGCGGTCGACCCAGCGAAGCCGGCCACGACCTTGCCCTCGGCGATGCGCCGAACCTTGCGGGCCTGCCCCTTCATGACGATATCGCCCAGGGAAACCTGACCGTCTCCGGCCATGGCGGCTCGGCCATTACGGCGAACGGCGACGATTGTAGTAGAGCGAAAAACCGGCTTCTCGTGTTGGTCCATATCGAGCCGGAGCAACGTAAGGACGGCCCTTTGGGCTGTCAACTACCCGCTTTTTTATTGCGCGCGAGGGGATGGGACCGGTCGTAGACCTCCATCAGACGATCGACGCTCACGTGGGTGTAGCGCTGGGTCGTCGACAAGCTCGCGTGCCCGAGGAGCTCCTGAATCGCGCGGAGGTCCGCCCCAGCGTCGAGTAGATGGGTCGCGCACGTGTGTCTCATGGCATGCGGGTGCAGGTCGCCCCGCCCCGCGCCGAGCGTTCCGTGGCGACGAACGATGTTTTGCACCTGGCGAATGCTCAGACGGCTTCCGCGTCGAGAAAGCCAAAGCGCGTCGGCATCACCCTCTTTTGCTTTCGCAAGAAGCCCGCGGCGTTCCGGGAGGTATGCATCGAGCGCCTCGAGCGCAGACCGACCGAGCGGCACGACGCGCTCTTTTCCACCTTTGCCAAGCACACGGGCGGACGCGGCTTGTAAGTCGCAGTCGCCGATGTTCATCGAGGCAAGCTCACCGACGCGGACACCGGTGCCGTAGAGTGTCTCGAGAAGCGCGCGGTCACGGGCCTGAAGAGGCTTGGCGCGGTTTTCCTCTTTGGGGGGCGAGTCCATGACCCGAAACGCCTGATCGACGGTCAGGAACCGAGGCAGCGATTTCGCCACCTTGGGTGACCGCAACCCGGCGGCCGGGTTTTGATCGACGATGCGACGCTTCAGGAGAAACCGATAGAAGGACCGAATCGCGCTCACCTTCTTCGACAACGTGCTCGCTTGGTTGGAGCGAAACAAGCTCGACAGGAAGCCCCTCAGCGCGACGATGTCGAGCTTGCGGGCATCAGCCGGAAGGCCTTCCTGGCGGACGAAATCGCGAAAGCTCCGAAGGTCGCGAATGTATGTTTCAACCGTCCGTGCGGAGCTTCGACGCTCATCCGCGAGATATTGCGCGAACGCGTCGATCTGCTTGTCGAGCGGATCCGTCGACGGCATCGCCCGACTCTACCACGTCGGTAAGCCAAGCCCCGAGATCCTGCAGGGCGCGCTCCGACTGCGCATCGCGACGCGCGCGCTTCGGAAGCCGCCGTCCCTCGATCGGCGGAACCATGCTCCACATCACGTTCGAGGGCTGAAAGTCGTCGTGCGGCGTGCGCAGGTGACCGACGAGCGCTCCGAGCATCGTCGTGCGCGGCGGAAACGAAAACGGCCGGTGCTTCGCTTCGTGCGCGAGCTTGAGCCCGAGCAGCAAACCGCACGCCGCGCTTTCGACGTAGCCCTCGACACCACTGATCTGACCGGCGAGGTACACGCCAGGAAGCCCGGCGATCGCCAAATCATCGTCGAGCACCTTCGGCGAGTTGACGAACGTGTTGCGATGAACGCTCCCGAGGCGCTCGAACTCGGCGGTCTCGAGCCCAGGAATCATTCGAAAGATTCGCTTCTGCTCGGGCCATTTCATGCGCGTTTGAAAGCCGACCATGTTGAATGCCGTTCCCGCCTCGTCCTCTTGGCGAAGCTGCACCACGGCATGGGGGCGCTTCCCGGTGCGTGGATCGGTGAGACCGACGGGCTTCATGCACCCAAAGGACAACGTTTTGGGACCGCGGGCGGCCATCACCTCGATCGGAAGGCAACCCTCGAAGTAGCGGACCTTCTCGAACTCACGGGGCGTCACCTTCTCCGCTTCGAGGAGGGCCTTCACGAAGGCTTCGTACTCCTGCTTGTCGAGCGGGCAGTTCACATACGCGTCGTCGCCGCCTTTGTCGTAGCGGGATGCGCGAAACGCGCGCTCCCAGTTGATCGAGTCGGCGGAGACGATGGGAGCGATCGCATCGTAGTAAGCCAGGTGCTCGGCCCCAACGGCCCGCGCGACGTCATCAGCGAGCCCGCCCGAGGTGAGCGGCCCGGGCGCGATCACCACCGGCTTGTCGTCGGGAATACGATCAAGCACTTCATGAACGACTTCGATAAGTGGATGCGCCTCCACTCGCCGTGTGATCTCAGCGCTGAACTGCTCGCGGTCGACCGCGAACGCACCACCTGCTGGGACACGGTGAAGCTCGCCCACCTCCATCACGAGCGAGCCTGTGCGACGCATCTCCTCTTTCAAGAGGCCCACCGCGTTGTGCAACGCCGCGCCCCGGAACGAGTTGGAGCACACCAGCTCCGCAAACTGGTCCGAATGCTGCGCGGGGGTGCGCGACGACGGCTTCTGCTCGATCAGCCGCACCGACACGTCACGCTCGGCCAACTGCCACGCACACTCGGTGCCGGCTAGGCCCGCGCCGATGACGATCACATCTGCCACGACCGAACCTTAGCCCGTCGCGGAGCCCGCCGCAGGCGGGGACTCTTCGGACTCCGCGTGGTCGACGAGATCGTCCGGATCATAGGGTCGCTCGTAGTCGCATGTTTCGTTGGCGCACTTGAGCTTCGGAATCTTCTTGCCGCCCATCCGCACCAGGAAGTCGCTTCCGCAGGTCGGACACTTTTCCCCGACGGGCGTTTGCCACACGCGGAAATCGCACTGCTCTTCCGACTGGTAGTTGGTGCAGCCGTAGAAGGGACGCCCTCGGCCTTTGGGCTTGATCGGAATGATGTCGCCGGTCTTGCACTTCGGGCATTTGTAACCGAGTGGGACCGCTCGCGTGTGCTTGCAGTCCGGGTAGCGCGAGCAGCCGAGGAACCAGCCGTTACGTCCCCAGCGCTTGGTCATCTTGGCGCCACACTCGTGGCAGTCGTAGTCGGTGAGCTCGGGCTGTTTGGGTTCTTCGATCTGGCCGTCCGGGCCGATGTTTAGCGTATACCGACAATCCGGATATTTGGTGCACCCGATGAACGGACCGTTGCGCCCCCAGCGCCTCACGAGTGGGTCGCCCGACTCGGGACAGTTCTCGCCGATCTCGACCGGCTCAGGCCACCACTTGCCCTTCTGCTCGACCGCGCGGGCGATCTGCGCCTGCAAGCGCTCGTGGAACGGTTGAAGCACGTCGAGCCGTTTTGCGCGTGCCTCACCTACCGCGTCGAGGTCCTCCTCGAGCTTCCGGGTGAACCCGATGTCGGCGAGATCGAAGTTGTCGGCGACGAGCTTCTCGATGACGAGCGTGCCCAGGGGTGTAGGAATCAGCTTGTTGCCATCCTTCTGAACGTACGCGCGCTGCTCGACCTTGCTGATGATCTCCGCATAGGTGCTCGGCCGGCCGATGCCCTCTTCCTCGAGCTGTTTCACCAGCGTTGCTTCGGTGAAGGCCGGCGGTGGCTCGGTCTGCTTGTGGTGCATCTCGGCTCCGGGCGGAATGACCAGGGTCAGTGCCTCCCCTTCCCGAAGCTCCGGAAGGCTGTCGTCATCGTCAGCCGTGTCTTGTTCCTCGCCAGCGAGGGGCTCCGTGGTGGCTCCGTACACGGCGCGCCAGCCAGGAACCTTGAGCACACTGCCGCTCGCGCGAAGGCCGTACGTTCGGCCGTCGGCGGTGGCCTCAATCTCCACGCCCGTTTGATCGAAGACCGCCGGAATCATTTGCGAAGCCACGAAGCGATCCCAGATCAGCTTGTAGAGCTTGCGTTGCGGATCTTTGAGGTACTTGCTGACGGCTTCGGGCGGGAGGTCGAGCCGCGTGGGGCGAACTGCCTCGTGAGCGTCCTGCACGTTTGGCTTCTTGGACTTGAAGAAGTTCGGCTTTTCGGGGATCGCATCTTTGCCGTACTTCTCGACGATGTAGTCGCGGCACTCGTTCACCGCATCGGGCGAGAGCCGCACACTGTCCGTACGCATGTAGGTGATCAAACCGACGGTCTCGGCGTTCTTGCCGCGACCGAGCGTGACGCCTTCGTAGAGTTGCTGCGCGATTCGCATGGTGCGCTTGGGCGGCATGCTGAGTCGGTTGGCGGCATCTTGCTGGAGCTTGGATGTAGTGTAAGGGGCAGGGGCCTTGCGCGACGCCTTCCGCTTGGTGATCCCTGTAACCTTGTAGTCGGCCCGCTTGAGGTCGGAGACGTACTTCGTCGCATCGGCCCCACTGAGTGCGGCAAGACGGGAGCCGACTTTTTCGAGCTTCTTCCCGTCGACGCTCTGCGTGG
>JAPUKT010000086.1 GCA_027295555.1 Deltaproteobacteria bacterium | reverse complement strand
ACCCTTGAGTCGAACGCGAACCCGATCGGGAATGTCGGTCACGAGGATCATGCCCCCGGCATCGGACGGAGGCTGAACCACCACGTCGACGTAGACGTTTCGCTCCATGTCCTCGGCCCCATGGACGAGGGAGAACATCAGAATGGCGATCCCAAGCGAGCCGGCCTTGAGCCCGAGGTTCTCGGTAAAGAAGAAGCGAACCGCCTGAAGCCCATCAAGGAAGGCGCTCACGAGTTCTCCTCAGCCTTGCTGACCGTGAGCACGGCGTCTTGATTCTGGGCCCGAGCGGGCTCGGGGGGTACGGTGGTGCTCCGTCGGTCGGACTTCCGACGAACGGGCTTCGGTGCGTAAAACAGGCCGTAAAGGGCGTCTCGGAGGGAAGTCACATCGAGGTTACGAACGATGTTGCCGTCGAAACACAGCGAAATCGCACCCCGCTCTTCGCTGACGACGACCACGACGGCATCGGTCTCTTCGGTGATGCCTAGCCCCGCCCGGTGGCGCGCGCCGAGCGTTCGGTCGCCACCGGCGGTGCCGGCCATCGGCAAGAACACCCCTGCTTGCCAGACGCGCCCTTCCCGAACGACGACGGCGCCATCGTGCAGGGGATTTTCGAAGCTCGGAACGAAGATGCTGTGCAGCAGCTCCTTGCTCACACGGGCATCGACCTCCGCTCCGCGTTCGATGAACTCGTCGAGGGCGGCGCTTCGCTCGAAAGCGATCAGTGCGCCGATCCGCTTCTGTGCAAGCGTGCCAGCCGCTTTGATCACCTCTTCGATGGTCTGCGTTTCCTTGGCGGTGCGTTGCCCACGAAGCAGCGGACGCCGGCCCATCCGTGCGAGTGCGCGACGGATGTCGGACTGAAAGATAATCACGACGATCACGGCGAGGTAGGCCAAGACCGAGTCCAAGATCGTGGTCACGGTCACCAATCCGATGCGACGCGCGAAGAGGTAGCCCACAAACACGAGACAGAGCCCGATCGCGACTTGCATGGCGCGCGTGCCCCGCAAGATCGCCAACGCCCAGTAGATCAGGACGGCGACCAAGCCGATGTCGAGGGAGTCGTGGAGCACGTCCCAGGCCCCACGCTGAAAGAAGCCGACGAAGCCGTTGACGAGCTGACTCAACGCGCCGGTGAGCACTTCGATCATGGTGCCCCCTCGGCTGGCTCGGCGAGCGCTTTCATCATGTCGATGAGCTGACGCATCACATGTACATCGTGGACCCGAACGGCCTCGACCCGAGCCGTGACGCAGTGCGCGACGGCCGCAGCGGTCCCCCCGAGGCGGTCATCAACCGAAGGCGCCCCACCGCTCGGATCGGGCGCAAGCTCGCCAATGAAGGATTTCCGCGAAGGCCCCACGAGTACACGGTATCCGGTCTTTTGGAAACGCCCAAGAGATCTTAGAAGCGCGAGGGATTGTGGGGCCGTCTTGGCGAAGCCCAGGCCCGGATCGAGCCATACCAAAGCCCGGGGAACGCCTGCCGCCTCGACCCGACGAGCGCCCCGGAGAAGCTCCTCGAGCACCTCGGACACGACGTCGTCGTAGTTGGTGTGAGGGGGTCTCACCTCTCCTCGCCCCCGATTGTGCATGACGACGTATTCGGCCCCTCCGGCGGCCGCCACCTCGGCCAGAGCGGGGGTTTGCGCGCAGCGCACGTCGTTCACGATGGCAGCACCGGCTCTGAGGGCCGCTTCGGCGACCTCGGGCTTGACCGTGTCGATCGAGACGCGGGCTCGAAGCTCCCCGGCGAGCTGCTCGATCACGGGGACGACGCGAGCGATCTCCTCCGTCGCCGATATGGGTGTAAACCCGTCGCCATGGGCCTTTCCTGCCGGCCTAGACGACTCGCCACCGACGTCGAGCACATCGGCTCCCTCTTCGAGGAGCCGTTTACCGTGGGCAATCGCGGCTTCGGCGTCGAGGAACCTGCCACCGTCGCTGAATGAATCTGGGGTCACATTGATGACACCCCACAGCTCCGGCATCAGGACCTCCGTCATTACCCAGGGCTGGGCACCTCGCGCGGTCGCGGCTGAAAAATGGCGCCCTTTCGCTTCTCTTCGCTGTCGCGGCGCTTCTCCGCGTACGTGGGAATGCTCACGATGACGGCCGGCGGAAGCTCCTTTCCGGCCATGATCGCTTCGATCTCCTCACGGCCGAGGGTCTCACGCTCGAGCAAGGCCTCGGCGATCGCATTGAGCTCCTTGCGATGCTCTTCGAGGACTAATTTGGCGCGGTCGTACTGCGCAGTGATGATGCGGTGCACCTCGTCGTCGATCTCCTTCGCGGTCTGGTCGGAGTAGTCCCTGTGGTAGCTCTGAACGAGGAACCCGGTCTCTTCCTTCTCGGCGTAGGATAGCGGGCCGAGGCGGGTGCTCATACCCCACTCGGTCACCATCGAGCGAGCGAGTTGGGTGGCCTTCTTGAAGTCGTCGGCAGCGCCCGTGGTGAGCTGGTTGAAGACGATCTCCTCGGCGAGCCGCCCGGCCAGGGCCATGGCGATCCGGTCGAGAACCCAGTCGGCGCTGTAGCTCTGACGGTCCTCCTCGGGAAGCGACATGGTGAGCCCTAGGGCCGGGCCGCGTGGGATGATCGTGACCTTGTGGACCGGGTCGTGGTTCGGGAGCATCCAGGCGACCAAGGTGTGGCCAGCTTCGTGATACGCCGTCGTCTTGCGCTCGTGATCGCTGATGACCATCGAGCGGCGCTCGGAGCCCATCATGACCTTGTCTTTGGCCATCTCGAAGTCGGCCATCGTCACCACGTCTTTGTCTTGGCGGGCTGCCAGGAGAGCGGCCTCGTTGACGAGGTTCTCGAGGTCGGCGCCCGAGAAGCCCGGGGTGCCGCGCCCGATGATGTCGAGCTGCACGTCGTCCCCGAGCGGAACGCGACGCGTATGGACCGCGAGAATGCCCTGACGTCCATTGATGTCCGGCCGTGGAACGATGATGCGTCGGTCGAAACGACCGGGACGTAAGATCGCTGCGTCGAGAACGTCTGGTCGGTTGGTCGCGGCGATGATGATGACGCCCTCA
>JAPUKT010000085.1 GCA_027295555.1 Deltaproteobacteria bacterium | reverse complement strand
AGCGTCGAGGTGTCATCCGCGATCCTCGACCGCGCCCCCTTCCCCCGCGAGCGCGAGCGCTAGGGCGCGCGATAACTGCGTTGCGCTTGATTCGGGATGCTCGACGTACCTGAAGGTACGCCTCCGCTCCCGACTCGGCGCGCGCCTTGTCCTCACACGTCCTAGCGCTCGCTCGCCTGGCGGCGGGCCGACGGATCACTCAGGACACACCGCTCTCGTGGCGCCGAGGCTTGCAGATGGGCGGGGGGAAGAAAAGTTTCGGATTTTCGCGGCTGTCCACGTAAGCTAGAAGAATGAGGTCTGCGGTGTGTAGCTATACGATCGCCGATCATCGAGGGGGGCGCTGCGCGATGAAGTCGCTCAGCTGGATGAACCGTGCCTCCGACTCCTTCCCAGAAAGACTTCGCTATGAACGAGCCGAGCTTGTCTCCAATCGCGGAACAGCGCGCGTATCCGAGATTCGAAGTCGTCGTTCCGGCGGAGTTGGCTGTCGAGGGCGGTGACGTGATCGCGGGCAGTGCAAGAAACCTGAGCCGTGGTGGCTTGCTGGTCAGCGTCCCTCAGCCGCTCGAGGTAGGTGAGCACTGCGCGGTCGATCTTGACGCTCTCTTCCTGCGTGGCCGCTTGCCGCTCGATTGGAGCGGAGATTCCGGCGCGAGATCGGCCACCGTCGTTCGTTCACAAGTCGATCAATCCCGATACCTCGTGGCACTTCAGTTTGACTCGCCGGTGCCGGCCCCCCGGAATAAGGGTCGCTTCCTCGCCACTTGACCCCGGCTAGCCCCGGCTAATGGGCGGCGGCGTCTTCCTCGCGCTTCGCTTTGATCTGCTCGATGACCTTGGGCGAGACGTGGCCCGGGACGTCATCGTAGTGCGAGAACTCCAGCGTGTAGGTGCCGCGCCCACCGGTCATCGAGTTGAGGTCGGGAGCGTAGCTGAGCACCTCGGCGAGCGGAATCTTCGCTTTGATCATCTGCTGGTCGCCCATTGGTTCCATACCCTGTATGTGGCCCCGCCGGCTGTTGAGGTCACCGATCACATCGCCCATGTTTTCGTCCGGCACGGTGATCTCCACATCCATGACGGGCTCCAGCAGCACTGGCTGTGCTTGCGGCACGGCTTCCTTGAACGCCATCGTCGCGGCGATCTTGAAAGCGATCTCGGAGGAGTCGACCGCATGAAACTTGCCGTCGAGCAAGGTGCACTTGAAGTCAACGAGGGGGAACCCTGCGAGGACGCCGCGGTTGGCAGCCTCGACGACCCCCTTTTCCACCGCCGGACGGAACTGCTGGGGGATCGAACCGCCGAAGATCTTGTCTTCGAACTCGAAGCCCGCACCGGAGGGTAAGGGGCTGAGCTCGATCGTACAGACGCCGAATTGGCCGCGCCCGCCGCTCTGCTTCTTGTGACGGCCCTCGGCCTTGGCCGTGCCGCGAATGGTCTCGTGGTAAGGCACGGTGGGCGGGTGGATGTGGGTCTTCACGTGGAAGCGTTTCTCGAGCTTGGCCATTGTTACTTCGATGTGCAGCTGTCCGAGGCCGGAGACCAATAGCTCATGGGTTTCGGGGTCGCGCTTGATGGCGATGGAAAGGTCTTCCTCGAGCAGGCGCGCCAGCGCTTCGCTGATCTTCTCTTCGTCGGTCTGAGATACCGGTTCGACGGCGAAAGAAATCGCCGCCTTGGGGAACACCACCGGGTCGATGATGAGCGGCCGCGACGGGTCACACAGGGTGTTGCCGGTATGGACGTCCTTGAGCTTGGCCACCGCGCAGAGTTGGCCGGCGACGACGCCGTCGGTAGGTTCGTGATGTTTGCCCTGAACCAGCGAAAGATTGGCGAGCTTCTCGGTAATGCCAGTGCTCGTGTTGAGCATCAGCGCGTCGGCCTTGGCGCTTCCGGCGAACACCTTCATCAACGAAATGCGGCCCGCGTAGGGGTCGGCGACGGTCTTGAACACCAGCGCTGCGAAGGGCTCCGAGGCGTCGATCGCGCAGCTCATCTCGCTATCGTCGGCGGGATCCTTGGCGCTGAATGTTCCGCGTTCGTCGGGCGACGGTAGGTAGTTGGTGATCGCATGCAGTACGCGATCGGTGCCGATTCCGTGCAACGCCGAGGAGCACAGCACCGGGAACAGCAGCCGATTGCGGACCGCCTTGCGGATCCCTTGTCTGAGCTGCTCGGTGGTGAGGTCACCTTCTTCGAAAAACGTTTCCATGAGCTCTTCGTCGCCTTCGGCAACCATTTCGACGAGAGCCTCGCGTTGACTCCTTGCGTTGGCCTGTAGATCTTCAGGGATGTCTTCCGCGTTCGCCTTGCCGTCGCCGTCCGTCTTGTAGGTGAATGCCTTCATCTCGACCAGGTCTACGACGCCCTTGAAGTCGTGCTCTTCGCCGATCGGAATGTGCAGCGCTACCGCCTCGCGCCCGAAACGCGCCTGGAGGGCCTCCAGGCAGCGTTGGAACGAGGCGTTTTCACGGTCGAGACGGTTGATGATGACGAAGCCGGGAGTGTCGTACTCGCGTGCGTATTGCCACGACTTGTCGGTCATCACCTGGGGGCCGGAGACGCCGTCGATCAGCAGCGCAAAGCTGTCGGCGACACGCACAGAGGCCTTGGTATCGGGACGGAAGACGGAGTATCCGGGCGTGTCGATGAAGGTGACGTGCTTGCCGTTGACGTCGCAGTGCGCCAGCGCTGCCTGAATGGAGATCTGCCGGGCGATCTCTTCTTCGTCGTAGTCGGTGGTGGTGCTTCCCTGGTCGACCAACCCCATGCGGTTGACGGCGCCGCCGGTATACAGGCACGCCGATACCAGGGTCGTTTTTCCGGTGTCTCCATGACCGACGACAGCGACGTTGCGCAGATCGGCAGTGGTGATCTTAGCCATGGCCTCCCTTTCCTGGAACGAGCACGAAGGCGACGCTTCGGTCCCGCTCATGGCCGCGCGAACGTCCGCCGCGAGCAGGGCGTGTCGAGGGGGCGCCTCCCGTTCTTGGTCTTCGAAATCACCGATTCAGCGCGCGCATCGTCGGGGCGGGCTGCGGCCCGCGAAGCATCGACGATGCCCACGAAAGGCGCAGTCTATCACGCGCGCGTTAGCCCGGACTTCTGCAGGGTGGCCGACGCAATCACCACCCTGGAGAAGTCCGGGTTAGCTCCGCCGCAGCGCCGTGAGCAATGCCTTGAAATCGTCGGGAAACGACGCTACGAACTCCATGCGGTTGCCGCTACGAGGGTGATCGAGCCGCAAGCGGTGCGCGTGCAGGGCCGGCCGCGCGAAGCCGCGAACGGCCTTGCGCACGGCAGCGTCGGGAACGCTCTTCCACTGTGCGCCGACGTACTTCTCGTCCCCG
>JAPUKT010000084.1 GCA_027295555.1 Deltaproteobacteria bacterium | reverse complement strand
CCCATGTAGTTCTTGAGGGCTTCAGAGCCGCCGAGGCTCGTTTCGTACAAGGCTGCGTACTGCGGGAGGTCGCCGTCGCGCTTTCGGTAGCGCTGGGCGTTCCAGAACCAAGGCGACTTGATTACGTCGGCGGCGTGCATGCGGTTGTACCAATCGTTGAAGTCCGCGTCGTCGTCGGGATTCGTGCAATTGGTGAGGCCCACCATCAGACCGCCATCGGGTTCTGCCGCGTCAGCGCGGGGCAAGCCGGGGAGCAACTCGAAGCTTCCAATCCCGAGGGGGCGTAGCGCTTCGTGGTCATACGGGGCGGACAACCCCTCTATGACTGTCTGGGGGTCGTTGGTTTCGAAAACGGTCAGGAACCGCGGCTTGGCCATCGTCCCGCTCGAACGGAGCTTTTGATAGACGAGCGCGGCCGAAACATCGGTCTCTCGACGAAGGGTCTGTGCACGAGCGCGCATCCAGTCCCCGGCCTGGTCAGCGTCGAGCGGTCCCACGAGCCCTTCGACCAAGATGACGATGTGGTTGGGATAGCGGCCTTGCATCGGTTCAACGCCCGATCACTGAAACTCGGTGGGTGCCGTAGGGTCGGCGGCTTCCGCTTCTTCTGCCCTCTCGGCCTCCTCGAGCCAAGACGTGAAGAGCGTATAGCCGACAGCGAGGACGACGGCGCCGACGAAAAGACCGATGATCCCCTCGAGCATGAACCCGCCGATGGCGCCAAGGAAAATCACCAGCATCGGCACGTCCATCCCCCGACCCATCAGCATAGGCTTGAGGAAGTTGTCGCTCAGTCCGACGATCACGCTCCAGATCGCGAAGAGCACCGCCACGGTCGTCGAGTCCACCGAGAACACGTAGATCGCAACCGGCACGAGCACGAGCAACGTCGGCAGCTGCACGACCGCCACCAGCAACACCAAGAGGGTCCACAGCCCCGCCGCTGGGACGCCGACGACCAACATGCCGAGGCCAGCGAGGACCGATTGAATGAGCGCCACGCCCAAGATCCCCCGGGTGACGCTGCGTACGCTGGCCGCCGAAAGCGTGACGAGCTCGGCGCCCCGCTCCCCGGTGACCATGGTTGCGATCTTTTGTGCGAGGGCCGTTGCGCGCTCCGCGTTGGGGAGGAGAACGCCCGCGATCACGATCGCGACGATGAACATGAACAGGCCGACGCCGAGGTGCCCCATGCTCGAGACCAGCCAGACCCCGAGCTCCTTGAGCTGCGGCGTGAAGCGCTCGAGCGCGGCCTCGAGATCCTGGGAGGCCGTGGTCCATAGCGAATAGAGCTTTTCGCCGATGATCGGCCAGCCCTCCACGCTTGCTGGTGGCGGCGGAACGGCGATCATCTTGCCCTCGAGGTTGTCCGAGAGCTCGGAGGCGGTTTCCACCAAGCTTGCCCCGAGGGCGACGGTCGGCAGGATCAGCAGCAGCAGGCCGAGCACGATCATCATCCCGCCGGCGAGCTTGGGCCGACCGCCCAAGAGTCGATTGATGCGGTTGTAGGGAGTCAGAGTGGCAATGGCGATAATGATCCCCCATACGACCGTGGTGATGAACGGCTGAACGATCCGGAAGCAGAGGTACACCAGGAGCCCCAATAGCGTCAGACGAATTGCCGCCTGGAGAGCTCTCTTTTGGAAGACTCGCTCTTCCTCGGGTGTCTCAGGCGGGCTCAACTTTCGCCTACTGTGGACGGTGGCTCGGAGATCCACGTTCGAGCCTCCCCGAGGTCGTCATCATCGAACACGCGTACTTCGCCTGGCATCACGAAGCCGAATGCCTTGACCATGTTCTTGATCCAATCGACATCAGTAACAATTGCAACGCGTTCGAAATCAGTCAGGTGTTTCATGCCGACTTTGGCGTCCTCCCACGCCGCCCCTCCGGTGTATCCCGTGAAGCCGTCCCCGATCACGTAGAGCAGCCGCACCTTTCGGTGTTGACTGAGCTTCTCCTCGAGGGCCGGTACGAGGACTTGCTTGTAGTCATCGGCCGTGACCTCGCGGCTCGCTTTGAGTCCGAGCACTTGGTCGGGAAGGTCGGTAATCCGCTCGATCATGGGACACTCCTTTGTCGTGCTCGCGGATACTGCCACAATCGGTGCGACACACCAAAGCGCTATGGCGGCGGGTTTTGCAGTGATTTTCAGGCTACTAGCGGTTCGTTGGAACTGTGCCAAGGTCGGCCGAGCTCATGACCGAAAAAATTGCTGCCAACAAGGTCGTCACCATCTCGTACACATTGCGGGGCGATGACGGAGAGATCATCGACAGCTCGGATGAAGGCAACGCGCTCGTCTATCTCCACGGAGCGAGCAACATCGTGCCAGGGCTGGAGGAGGAGCTCGAGGGTGCTGCCCAAGGCGACTCGATCAAAGCTTCGATCCCGCCTGAGAAGGGGTACGGGCCCCGCATCGGTGAGTCGCAGGAGGTTTCCCGAAATCTCTTCCCTGCCGACACGGAGCTCGCGGCCGGGTTGCAGGTCATGGCGCACGACGATCAGGGTCGCGAGCTCCCATTCTTCATCACCGGCCTGAGCGAAGAGACCGTGACGGTGGATCCCAATCATCCGCTCGCGGGTGAGACCTTGCACTTCAACGTCACCATCGAAGCGCTGCGCGATGCGACCGAAGAAGAGATCGCCCACGG
>JAPUKT010000083.1 GCA_027295555.1 Deltaproteobacteria bacterium | reverse complement strand
GACGCACACCCGCGACCAAGCTCGAGCTGGAGGTCGAAGATGATCGACGGGTTCATCTCGTAGCCGCCGTAGCGCTTGGGCTGGACGACCTTCAAAAAGCCCAGCCGATGAAAATCCTCAAAGGTCTCGTCCGGAATCCTGCGCATCTCCGCCGCGTTCTTGGCGCGCTCACGCAGGGTCGGGGTCAGCTCGCGGGCGCGCTGAATGAGCTCTTCGCGCGTGGGGATAGCTGTGGGATCTCCGTCCATTACGATTCTCCGGATGCCAGCGGGCTTAGCCGATTCGGTCATGCACTCACCGCTTTACAGCAGGCCCGTCACGGGCCATAGACTAGAACGTGTTCTAGCCCAGTGGCTGGGGCGTGTCCAGCCGCCCAGCTCTCGACACAGTGCCTCGCTAAGCGCCGGAAAGGACTCACATTCATGCCGATACCAAGTGGCCTCAAAGCCGTCGATTTGATGATGAACATCCCCGATGGCGACCCGACCGCTTGGTACGAGTTCATCAAGCCGCTCCTCCTCGACGAAGAGAGCCGGAAAGTCTTCAAGATGCCGGCTCAGTACATGTTCAAGAACATCCCCGAGATCAGCGAGCAGGAGGATTACGTCGCGTACGCCCTCGCCGAGATGGACAAGTGGGGAATCGAAAAGGCGATGCTCGGGATCTCGGGTCCGAACTCGTCGAACCTCGACGCTTGTCGAGACCATCCCAACCGATTCTTCTCCTCCTACGGCGCCAACCCGAACAACGGCATGGAAGAAGTTCGGACGATCAAGCGGCTCCACAAAGAGCACGGCATCAAGGCCGTCACCGGGTTCCCCGCAGGCCTTTGTCCTCAGGTCCCGATCAACGACAAGCGCTACTACCCGATCTATGCGACCTGCGTCGAGCTCGAGATTCCGATCTGTTTGACTGCAGGGATACCAGGCCCGCGCATTCCAATGGAGCCCCAGAAGGTCGAGCACATCGATGAGGTGTGCTGGTTTTTCCCGGAGCTCAAATTCGTCATGCGGCACGGGGGCGAGCCTTGGGTCGACCTCGCCGTGAAGCTCATGCTGAAGTACCCGAACCTCTACTACAGTACGAGCGCCTTCGCCCCGAAGCACTATCCGAAGGCCATCATCCACTACGCGAACACGCGCGGCACCGACAAGATCATGTACGCCGGGTACTTCCCGATGGGATTGTCACTCGAGCGAATCTTCACCGACATGCAAAACGTGCCGTTCAAAGACCACGTTTGGCCGAAATTTCTCCGCGACAACGCGATTCGTGTCTTCAAGCTAGACGAATAGGAGCCCAAGACGATGAGTGATTCCCCTGACCTTCTGGTCGAACGAGAAGGCCACGTGCTCGTCCTGACCATGAACCGGCCGGAAGCGAGAAACGCGCTTTCTGTCGACATGCTGGATCGCATGTCGAATGCCTGGGACGAAATCAACGAGAACCCCGAGATCCGCGTTGCAGTTCTCACCGGTGCAGGGGGCAACTTCTGTGCGGGAGCAGATCTCAAAGCAATGAACTCGAAGCCTGTCGACCAGCAATACGAGGAATCCGGCCACGACCCTGCATACATCAAGCCGCTGCTCAAGGGCTTCAATCTCAAGAAGCCGTTGATCGCCGCCGTCGAAGGCTTTGCCATCGCCGGAGGGACTGAGATTCTGCAGCCGACCGACATCCGCGTTGCGGGAGAGAGTGCCGTCTTCGGGGTCGCTGAGGTGAAGCTCGGGCTCTTCCCGCTGGGCGCATCGACCGTGCGTCTCCGACGACAGATCCCCTATACCATCGCGGCAGACATGCTCCTCACCGGTCGAACGATGACTGCCGAAGAAGCGTATCGTTACGGCCTGATCGGGTACGTCACCCCCGATGGGCAAGCACTCGACAAGGCGATGAAGATCGCGGATCGGATCGCGCGCAACGGCCCGATCGCGGTTCAGGCGATCCTCCAGGCCCTTCGCGAAACCGAGTGCCTTCCGGAAAAGGAGGCGTTGCCCATCGAAGCGAAGATAGGGATGCGCGTCTTCATGAGCGAAGATGCCAAAGAAGGCCCCCGCGCCTTTGCGGAGAGACGAAAGCCCGAGTTCAAGGGCCGGTAGTGTACGGCATCTTTTCGCTTGATCACACGCTAGCGACCCTATCGGTGTCGAATACGAAAGGCTTCGAATGGGGAGCGCGCGAAATCGTTGGGGACGAATAGCTTTGCGGAGTTCTGGACGGCGAAGCGCTCCTTGAGCCTTTTGTCCAAGCGGAATGATTGCGCATGGGTGGTGAAAAGCAGCTCTCCGCCCTTGCTGAGCGATCTCATCGCTTGCTCGATCAGCCGCGCATGGTCCTGGTGAATGTTGAAGTCGCCCTTGGTCTTCTTGGAGCGGGAGAATGTCGGCGGATTGATGAAAACCCAATCGTAGGTCTCGCCCCTCTTGGCGATCCACCGCATGGCGTCGCTTTGAAAGAATCGGTACTTACTCGGATCGAGGTCGTTGGCCCCGAAGTTGCGACGCCCCCAGTCGAGGTAGGTGTTCGATAGGTCCACGCTCGTCGTTTGCTTAGCCCCCCCGACGGCCGCCGCTACGCTGACAGAGCACGTGTACGCAAACAAATTCAGCATGCGCTTTCCGCGGCATCGTTCGCGGGCGTATGAACGGACCTTTCGATGGTCGAGGAAGAGGCCCGTATCGATGCGGTCCTCCAGATTCACGACGAAGCGGAGCCCTTCCTCGGCAACGGTCAACTCGGTCTCTTGTCGTGCGAGCCTTGCGTACTGGTCGCCTTGGTCGTGCCGGTGCCGAACTTTGACGAAGAGATCGTCACTGGAGATGCCGAGTGCCTCCGGCAACGTGAGCAGCACGTCTTGAATGCGCCGCTTTGCGAGATCGTCCTCGACCTCGTGGGAACGCTGGTAGATGTGCACCACTGCCTTGGCCTGGTAGCGATCCACCGCGACGTTGTACTCGGGGATGTCCGCATCGTAGAGGCGATAGCACTCGAGGTCGTTGCGTTTGGCCCAGCGCTCCCACTTCTTCCGGTTCTTTTTGATCCGGTTGACGAACATCTCCGCTTTGTCACTCGGCTTTCTCCATCCCGGTGCCTGTTTGTCTCCATTCCGCGTACCGACGATCGGTATCTCTAGCAGTCGGCACTCGATGGCCCCGTTGAAGAGGATATGTCGCCGCGAAGGCCGGAGGCCGAGGTACTTGAGGTTCCCCTGCTGTGCCGCGAACACGTACGCGGTCCAACCATCGAACGCCTTCTTCAAGGTATCGCCCAGGGACTGGTAGAAGAGAAACAAGGTGCTCTCGTCCCCCAGGCGGTGTCCGTAAGGCGGGTTGCAGACGACGATGCCGTGGTCGGAGGGCCTCCGCACTTCGGTGAGTGCTTTACGAGCAAGCGAGACGTACTGTTCGACCCCGGCAGCCCGGAGGTTTTCCTGCACGTACGAAAGCGCTTTCGAAGACGCATCGAAGCCGAATATCGGAGCGGCGCACTCGGCTTTGCGGGCTGCGAGAGCTTCTCTGCGCTCCTGTTGAAAAAGCCCCTCGTCGTGATTCAGCCAGCTTTCGAAACCGAAGTGTTCGCGGAGCAGCCCGGGCGCGCAGTCGGTAGCAATCAGGGCGGCTTCGATCAGGAAGGTGCCGGATCCGCAGGTGGGGTCGACGAGGCTGAGTCCTCGACTCGCGGCTTCGGGCCAACCAGCCAGGTACAGAATCGCGGCAGCAAGATTCTCTTTGAGCGGCGCCTTGCCGCCACTTTGCCGGTAGCCCCGGCGATGCAGACCCTCGCCCGAGAAATCGAGTGCAAGCTCGTGCGCGCCCTTACCGATGTGGAGGTGAAACCGGACGGCCGGGGACTTCTTGTCGACGCTCGGGCGGCTGCCAGCATGATCTCGGAAGGCATCCACGATCGCGTCCTTGGCCCGTTGAACCCAGTAGTGCGAAGGAACCGAGCTTCGAGGCGCCTGCGAGCTGCCAATGGCGAACGTCTGCTTCGAGTTGAAATGCTCCCACCACGGAATGCTCCGGAGGGTCTCGTAGAGAGCTGTATCGTCCTCGCCCTCGAACGAAACGAGTGGCAACAGGACGCGCGAAGCGACCCGTGACCAGAGGCAAAGCCGATACCCCTCTTGCAGCGTTCCGACCACGTGAACGGCGGTCGGTCGCACGACAGTGACCTCGACGTCGAGTGCTCGCACCTCTTCGGCCAGCGCTTCCTCGCAACCCTTGGGGCAAGGAAGAACCCATCTCAATCGCTCTAGGCCCTCGATGTGAGCCTCGCTACTTCGCGAACAGCAGCTCGGTCGTCATGTCGACGTCTTCGATGACTCGAGACGCGTCGTGCAGGCCACCGGCCCAGCCGACGAACGACGCGAACCAGACATTTTGCAACACCGAAGCGATTTGGCGCTCGCGCTGGTCGACGTCTCCGCCCCACTCGGTTTGGTCGGTCACGGCTTCTCCGCGAATCGCCGACATCACCAGGGCGGTGATGAGGGCGTGAAAGCTAGCGACGCGCTCGGTGATGTTGGGGTCTCCAGAGGCGAGCGACCGTATCGTGGCCTTGGCGAGATTCGGACGCCGGACAAACCCACGAGTGATGGCGGCGAACACGAACCGAAGCCGCTCCTGCGGGGTATCGCCAGGCACTGCCTTCTTGCCCAGTTTTGCTACGAGCTTTTCGCTCTCTTGCTCGAGAGCGGCAATGAGGATTTCCTCCTTGCTGGCGAAGCGTTTGTAGACCGTTCCAAGCGCGACCTGCGCGCTTGCGGCAACATCGCGTAGGCGCACCGCCTGGAAGCCATCGCGCTCGGCGAGCTCGACGGCAGTCTCTACGATGCGTTTGGCACGGTCATCCATGAGTCAATACCCCACCTCTGCCTGAGGCATGTAGAATTTCTTGTACCAGCGTCGAAGGCCACCCACGTCCCCGTCGCCGTCGCACAGGGTTGGTCGCACGTGGTATTTCTTGTGTTCCCATATTCGAATGTCTTCCTTGAAGCCGGTGATGATGTTCTGCCGATACCCTTCCTGGAACTCCTCTTTGCCCTCTTTGAGACTCGAGATGTCGATCATCACACCAATGCGAACGTGCACGTTGTTCTTGTCGATCGGCGTGTGGCACAAGAGCATGATGTTCGGAAGCAAGCTCTGCATCTTGGTGAGCATGTAGCCGGGGCCGTAGTACGTGGATTGCAGCTCGAAATGATCTTCGCCGCCACCGCGAGGGTACGCGACACCTTTCACGTGCTGAATACCGATGTGGCCCTTGAAGTCGTTGCCGAACTCGCTGGCCCAGGTGCCGTGCACCGGCCCGAAGTGGCCCTTGTCAGCCAGGTTCTCGACGATCTCCTTGGGATGCGTCTTGATGTGGATGAGGTGCGAGCCCCAATCGGTCCAACCTGGTGTGCCGTACTCGGGGACCTCTGGGACCTCCCAGG
>JAPUKT010000082.1 GCA_027295555.1 Deltaproteobacteria bacterium | reverse complement strand
CAGTCGCTCTCTGCGGGGGCGCTCGGCCACAATTTGTCCCGCCCCACCGCCCAGGCGGCCGCGTGGGTGCTCCCGGTCGGGCCTACGGCCCGTCAATTGGTCCCGCCCCACCGCCCCCACGCTATCGCCTACGGCCACTCGAGGTGGAGGCGCTTCATCTTGCGCCACAGGGTCGTCGGGCTGAGCTCCAATAGCCCCGCGGCGCGTTCCTTGTTCCCCTCCGACGCTCGGAGCGCACGCACGATGGCGTCGCGCTCGGCATCTTGCACGATGTCCGCGAGTGACCGATGCCTCAAGTGCGAGCCCGCGTTGTTCGATTTGGGCACGATGTCCGGAAGCTGAATCTGTCCGTCCGGGGCGAGCGCCACACCTTGCTCGATAAAGTTTTCGAGCTCTCGGACGTTGCCGGGGAAGTCGTAGGTCAGGAGGTATTCCATGACGCCCGGGCTGACCGAGGCTTGTCGTCCCATCTTTTGCCCGTACTTCTTGAGGAACGTCTCGACGATCGGCGCGATATCTTCTTTGCGATCGCGCAACGGAGGGAGCTCGAATCGCGCCACGTTCAGTCGGTAGTAGAGATCTTCGCGGAATCGCTTCTCTTCGATGAGCCGATGGAGATCCTGATTGGTCGCCGCAATGATTCTCGCATCGACATTGATGGGCTTGTTGTCGCCGAGCCGGCGTATTTCGCCCTCTTGAATCGCGCGCAGCAGCTTGGCTTGAAGCGATGGTGGCGTCGCAGCAATTTCATCGAAGAAGAACGTGCCACCGTTGGCTTCTTCGAACAGTCCTTTTCGGGCTTGCACCGCGCCGGTGAAGGCGCCCCGCGTGTGACCGAACAGCTCGCTCTCGAGCAGGGTCTCGGTCAAGGCCGCGCAATTGATCGACACGAAGGGCCGTTCGCCGCGAAGTGAGTTGGCGTGAATCGCCCGCGCGACCAGCTCCTTGCCAGTGCCACTCTCCCCGGTGATCAAGACGGTTGCGTCGGTTGGTGCGATCCGGACGATACGGCCGAGGATGTCCCGGATTTCCGCCGACTGCCCGATGATGTTTCCGAAGTTGTATCGCTCTCGAAAATCGTGAGCCATGGCGCGGAGCTCGCCAGCCATTTGCCGCTCGCGCGCGGCACGCGAGACTTTGATCAACAGCTCTTCTTCGACAAACGGCTTCTGCACGAAATCGCGGGCGCCAAATCGCATCGCTTCGACCGCGTCTTCGATCGTGCCGAACGCCGTCATGACGATGACCTCGGTCAGCGGCGAGGCCTCACGCGTGCGTCGCAGGACCTCCAACCCGCCGATGTCGCCCATGCGGAGGTCGGTGATCACCAAGTCGTAGCCGTTCTCGCCGACCATCGAGCAGGCGGACTCGCCGCCTGTTGCCTGGTCGACGTCGTAACCCTCTCCGCGCAGCATCTCGACGAGCATGCTGCGCGCGTTGTCTTCGTCGTCGACGATTAGAATCCTGGACATCGCTCCCCGGGTTTACGATCCGCGGACCCCCCAAAACGGCTCCGCGCCTCGCGGAACCTTACCCCAAACGACAGGTTAATGCCCGGCCCTCAATCGAGCACCCGATGCATGGCGGCAAGGACATCTTTGCGACACTCGGCGGGGAAAATCAGGCGTGGCCTCTGGATCCGCTTGTTCCGGAGCTGACCCAGCAAAAAAGAAGCGTCGCCAAGCCGTTGCAACGGCTGATGCCGAAGCGTGACCCAGAGGCCGTCGGAGCTTCCGTCCGTCGGTTCCTGGTATGGGACGTCTTCCGCGATATCGATCCAAACCGACAAGTCGGAGCGATGGCCATGTGCCTCGACGATTTCCTTCGCAGCGTCGAGCGCCGCCTCCCACTGCGCGGGTTGGTTCTCCGGCAATGGAATGGTCTTCGGGAGCACGCGCGAGCGGAGGCGTCGGCTGAGGTCGGCCAGCGTCGGGTCGGTTCCATGCTCCCACGCCGCAAGGCACGTGAGCAGCTCGGCGTCGTCCATGCGAAGGTACTCTCCGAGCGAAAGCGACTCGCCGAGGGCCGCGGCACGGAACGCGGGAAGCAGGGGCTCCGGAGGACTACCGTCGAAGATGAGCTCACTCACGCGCGAGAAGATCGCGCGCACCAACGCTTCCGCCGCGCGCGTGGCTTTGTGGTGATAGACCTGCTCGTACATGAAGTGCCGTCCGAGGAAAAAGCTCTCCGCGGGCGGCAACCCCTTGCGGCCCTGTATGGCCAGGACCCATCGGCCGTCGACGCACGCAAACGTCAGCGCTTGTAGCAACCAGTCGAGGTCGTAGAGCCCATAACGCACGCCCGTCATATGGCTGTCGCGGAGCAGATAGTCGGCACGGTCGACGTCGAGTGTGCCGGCGACGCTTTCGCAAAGGTAGCCGAGACGATAGTTCCCATTCAACAGCCCCGCGACGCGCTCCGCCATGCCGCTCGAGATCCTTTCGAGTGTTCGATGCACCTCGGTCGATGAGTCCAGCAGGATGTCCTGTGTCCACAGCTCGTGGTGTTTCGCGTGGGGAAGCACCTCTTCGAACAGATGGGAGAATGGGCCGTGGCCCAGGTCGTGTAGCAACGCCGCCGCTAAGGCCTCGGCTCTCGCCTCTTGGTCGAGACGTTGCTCGGGCGGGAGCTCGTCGCTGCAAGCATCGATGCGCTGCAGCAACGCTTGCATCACATAGGCCGCGCCGATCGCATGGGAAAAGCGCGTGTGCTCGGCACCCGGAAACACCAGCGAGGCAAGCCCAAGCTGCCGCACGCGTCGCAAGCGCTGCACCTCTCGGGTGTCGAGTAGGGATCGAATCACCCGCTCCGCCATGCCCTCGAAGGCGATCAAACCGTGGACCGGGTCCCTCAGGATCACCCTGCACGGTACCACCGGAGGGTCAGAACGCCAGCGTCCCGAACCGACCGTCGCGCGGGACATCGAAGTCGGCTCCTCGGCGGACGACGGCGACGATGTCCGCTTGCCACAGCGGTAGCACGGGGATGTCTCGCGCGAGGATCTGCTGTACCCGCTCGTAGGCCGCGCGGCGTTCTTCGCGCTTGATGCGGGTTCTCCCGAGCTCGAAAAGGCCGTCAAGCTCTTCGTTTTGGTACCGCCACCGGTTCGCCCCCTCGCTCTTGGGGCCTGGGATCCGAGACGAGTCGAAGAACCAACTGAGCACGTGGGGCTCGAGCACTTCGGGGACTTCGAGGAGCGTGAGCTCGAACCGGCCCTTGTTCAGATCGGCAATCAGCGTGGCCGTCTCGGATGGGCGCACGTCGACCTCGATCCCGACGTCCCGGAGCATCGCCGCGATGGCTCTCGCCACGGACTGGCGAAATCGATCGGAGGTCGTGCGGAGGACCAAACGCATTCTCGGCTCCGCCCCTGGCGGGTCGACGAACCCCACCTCGTCGAGCAGGGCACGCGCTTTCTCTGGGTCGAACTGCCGCGTCGCGAGTGAGTCGAGGTGCGCCCAGTGTCCGAGGGGAATCCAGCTGTCTGTGACGTGGGCGAGGCCGTGGTACTTGGTGTCGACCAGCAGCTGCCGATCGATCGCAGCGCCGATGGCCTGCCGCACCCGGACGTCTCCGAGCTTCGGCGACGGAGTGTAGAAGCCGAGGTACATCGTCGAGATCCCCGGTGCTTCCCGCGTCTCGAAACGTGGGTCGTCCTCGAACATCGGGAGGAGGAGCGGTGGGATCGAACCGATCGCGAGGTCCCCCTGCCCCGCCAGCATTCGAAGCGCCCGGGTGTTGTCGTCGCGGATTACGACCAACCGAAGGCTTGGCACCTTCGGCGTACCCCTGTACCAGTGTGGGTTGGCGCGGAGCTCGAGGACACCCGGTGCGCGCTTCACGAGACGGTAAGGTCCGGCGCCGACGGGGAACGGATCCTCCTCGGTGGCGATCCGGCGGCGCGCGTCCTGGCGCCGCACGATCGGAAGCTCCAGGTCCGTGAGAAACGTCGCGTGTGGTTCGCGGAGGATGAAGCGGAGGGTCTGCGGATCGAGGACCTCGATGTCTTGGATCCGCCGATAGGCGTGTGCGTATCGACTCTTCAGCTCGGGATCGACGATGCCGCGGAAAGTTTCCGCCACATCCTCCGCGTCGAGCGGGCTCCCGTCATTGAACCGAAGCCCCTTCCTCAGCTTGACGTCGTACTCGGTGGGGCTCATCGCGATGACCGATTCGGCGAGGTCTGGAACCACCTCGAGGGTTCTCGGGTCGATCGTGACGAGCGAGGCGAACAGGAGCCGCGACACGCGGAGGCCGTAGGGGTCGGCGACGAATCGCGGATCGAGCTGCTCGGCGTCTCGGGGAAGGAGCACGACGAGCACATCCGGGTCTTGCTCCGCGTTGCGGGCGCACCCCACACCGATCACTAGGAGCAGGGCGAGCACACTGCTAGTCTGCGCGCGATGGCGCACCGTGCGCTTCTTTGCCTGATTCTGTCCGGCCTGCTGGTCGTGAGCCCTGGCGCGCTCGCCAAGGGCCCCGAACCCGTGACGCAAACGATCTCCCGCCTCGTACGGGAGGCCGGGCTCGGGGACCGGATCGGGATCGAAGTCGTTCGATTGCACGATGGAGCCCAACTCTATCAAAAACACGCCAAGCGCCCCCTGAATCCGGCATCCAACCAGAAGCTCCTCACAGCAGCGGCCGCCCTCTGGAACCTCGGTCCTACCTTCCGAGCCTCCACCAAGGTGGAAGGTATCCTCGAAAACGGCAGAGTGAAGCGGCTCATCGTGCGGCCCGCGGGGGACCCGAGCCTCGGGTATCGCACCCTGTTCGCACTAGCTCAAGCGCTCCGCCTGCGAGGCGTGGACGAGGTGGAACGGATCGTCATCGACGATAGTTACTTCGATCGAGAGATGTTGCCTCCGGCCTTCGACCAACAGCCCGGCGAGACTGCCGCGTTCCGTGCGTCGATCACGGCTTTTTCAGTGGACCGCAATAGCTACGTAGTCCACGTCGGCCCTGGGCCCGAGGTCGGTGCCCCAGGGCGCGTACGCGTGCTTGCGGACGGCTACATCGTCGTCGAAAACAAGACCACCACGAAGGCAGGCGGGCCGCCGAAGATCCAAATCGACCACAAATCGACCGACGACGGCCACCTCGAGGTCAAGGTCCGTGGCGAGGTGCCCACGACGGCGAGAACCCTGTACTACCGTCGTCGCGTGCCCGACCCACGCGCGCATGCCGCAAGCTTGTGGGTACGCGCGCTTCGTCAGGCCGGGGTGCGCGGCGCTCTCAACGTCGAGTACGCCAACGTCACCGAAAGGCTGCCGGTGCTGGCCGACATGCCCTCGGGCGAGCTGAGCACGCTCCTCTATTCGGTCGGCAAGTGGAGCGACAACTTCACCGCCGAGATGTTGCTCAAGATCATGGGCGCAGAAGCTGAAACCCCCGGCACGTCGGCGCGGGGCGTCAAAGTCGTTCGCGAGGAGCTGGCGTCCCGGGGAGTCGACGTCGAAGGCTTGGTCATGATCAACGGTTCGGGTCTTTTCGACGGCAACCAGGTGTCGCCGCACCACATCACCCAAACGCTCGTCGC
>JAPUKT010000081.1 GCA_027295555.1 Deltaproteobacteria bacterium | reverse complement strand
GCGCCCGGACGTCATGGAGGTACGGGAGCTCTCGCCATCCGCCTCGTCGACCGCTTCTAGGCGATAGCGTGGGGGCGGTGGGGCGGGACAAACTGACGGGCCGCAGGCCCGACCGGGATCAACCACGCCGCCGTCAAGGGCGGTGGGGCGGGACAAACTGACGGGCCGCAGGCCCGACCGGGATCACCACGCGGCGTCCGGGATCAGCCCTTGCTGATCTTGCCTTCTTTGTGGGACTGGTGGCTGCGGCACTTGGGGCAGAACTTCTTGATGTGGAACTTTTCCGGCATCGTGCGCCGGTTTTTGTCCGTCACGTAGTTGTCTTTCCCGCAGTTTTCGCAGCTGAGCTTGATCAGGTCTCGCATGATGTTCCTCGCCCCAACGGCCCGGAAGGGGGCGAAGTGTAGCGGGGCACTCGCCCTGGTCAAATGCTGGATCCCGGGGGGGCCCTGGATCCGATGGGCCGATCCGATATAACCCCGCTTAGATGCTCAACATGTCCCCCCGGCTCCTGAACCTCGGGCTCGTCGGTCTACTGGTGACCTTCTTCGCCACCCCAGCCCTCGCATTCGAGGGCGAGCTCAAGGCCAAGCTATCGGGCCAGCCGGGAGCCTCGATGCGGGTGCACGCGTGGTACTCCGACGCTGGGGACGTCCGAATCGACACCTCCGGCAAGAGCCCCGAAGGCCAGATGATGCACGGGTCCACCATTATGCCCGCCAAGGGGAACACGTATTACTCGATCTCCCACAACCGAAAGGTCATCGTCGAAGTGCCCTACGTCGCATTGCGGGCATCGACTGCGGACGTCGCCGGCAAGGGACAAGACCCGAACCTGGAGATCAAAAAGCTCGGAACCGAGATGATCAGCGGCGTAGAGACCGAGCACATCCGAGTCCTCGACAAGGACAACAACGCAACGATCGATCTTTGGATGACGCCGAAATACCCCCCCGACCTTTGGACTCAGGCGTTTCGCGGACGCAATCTCGGACTCGAGATGTCCGACGAGGAGCGGGTGAAGGCGATGAAGAAGTTCGGCATCAAGCCTGGTTTTTTGATGAAGATGCAAGTCAGGCAGCCGGGGCGTCCTCCCGTGGAGTTCCTGGTCGAGGACATCAAGCGCTCGAAAGTGTCACAAGAGACGTTCGTTCTCCCCTCGGGCTACCAACGCGTGAAGAGCGTTGCCGGGCCGCCAACATCCAAACGCCCCGATCCTTGACCTCAGCGCGGCGGCGATATAGAGCCGCCATGGACGGCGATTTTGAGGCGCCGTAAAGGAGTATCGATGACCAAGCAAGTGATCGCGCGCGGGTTGATTGTCATGTCCGCGCTTCTCGTTCTGAATGGCTGCAACAAGGACAAGTCCAACACCGCCAAAGATGCCAAGAGGGGCGATCCCGTCCTGGTGCTCGACGCAGGCCAAGAGCCTCGGGAGGAGCTTCGATACAAAGTCGTGCAAGGAACGACGACGACGTCCAACATGGACTTTGGTCTCGCCTCCCTCGCCACGTCGACCGCTGGGGCAGAGCTGAGCGTCGTCCCGGGTGTTCGTCTCCACATCGTCTCAGGCCCGTCGATCGAATCGAGGCGCGGCACGAGGTTCGACGTCCGGATCGTCAAGGCTGAAGCCCTCGTTCCCGAAGGCATCGACCCGGAGTTTGCGCGTGACCTCAATCAGAGTGCCTCGGTGTTGAACAACGTCGGCGGTTGGGTCGAGATCGACGACCGCGGCATCATCCAGGCAAGTGAGCTCAACGAACGAGGCAAGCGCGCCGACATCCCCGTCCGCTTGCTCGTCATGATCATCAACGCACGTACCTCGCTGTCGCGTGTGGTCCTGCCGGCAGAGCCCGTCGGCATCGGCGCCCGGTGGGAGGCGCGAAAGGAGCTCCTGCTCTACGGCTTCAAGATCAGCCAGGTCGATACCTACACCCTGACCGAGAAGGTCGGCGACGAGTTGAAGATCAACATCGCAATTCAGCAGTTGGCCCTTCCGCAGACGGTCACCTTCGATGAAGAGGGGATCGAGCTCTCGATCGAGTCCTTCAGCATGAACGCGAGCGGTCAGATCATCGCCAATCTCAAGGCCCTGGAGGCGAACGCCGCCGCAAGCGGTGAATCGACCGGCATCTTGAAGGTCAAGACGGTCGATGGCACCGAGCCAGTCGAGATCGATCGCGCCTTTCAGGTTCGGATGACCGTCACGTACGACCCGGGGGTGGCTGCTGCAGGGGCTGAGGCCGTGGCGGGCGAGAAGGGCGGCAAGTCCGGATCCCCCTATTAGACGGCCTGCGGCCAGTACCGCTACGAAGAGGGTTCGTCCGTGATGACGGCCAGGTACGGCAGGTTGCGGAACTTCTCCGCGTGGTCGAGTCCGTACCCGACTACGAAGACGTCGTCGACCGTGAAACCGAGGTAGTCGATCTCGACCGTCTTGCGTGTTCGGGACGGCTTGTGCAGCAATGACGCGAGCTTCAACGACGCCGGCCGACGTGTGATGAGATTCTGGTTGAGATACGACGCGGTCAGGCCGGTATCGACGATGTCTTCGACCAGGATGACGTGCTTGCCCTCGATCGGATGACTGAGGTCGGTGCTGATCTCGACGACGCCGCTGCTCTCCTGGGCGTCGCCGTAACTCCGCACGCCGAGGAAGTCGACCGAAAGGTCGAGGTCGATGTGCCGCACGAGGTCGGCAGCAAAGACGTAGCTTCCCTTGAGCACGGGGACGATCACCAGCTCCTTGCCGAGATAGTCATGCGTGATCTCGTGGGCGAGCTCGATGACACGCTGAGCAATTCTGCTCGCGTCGATGAGAGGCTTGATCGCCATGTCGGGACGCTTTAGTTCGCGGAGAATACGATCGGGAACTTCGCAGAGCCACCTCCGGACGAGACGGGGAAGCGCCAGCGCCGAATCGACGCCTCCATGCACTGCTCAAGCCCACCAGGCCCACTGCCGATGACGTCCACGCTCGACACGCGCCCTGAGGCCGCGACGGTGAGCGATACGTTCATTCGAACGGCAGGCGGCGACCGTTGCCCGCGGATCGCGCGCTCGTAGCACCGCTGAAGACGTGGCTTGTTGGCGCTCACCGTGGTGCTCACCGCCTTGCTGTCAAGCGGATCGCGCTTGCTCTTGGTGCTGCCAGATTCTTTCACGTCGATCTTTGCAACCCCGGCGTTACCGCTCGAGTCAAAGTCCGCCAGGAGCTCTTGTTCCTCGGCACTGAGCGCATCGTCGACTGGCTGTTTTGCCCGCGTACGTCGACGGGGTTTCGCCGGTTGGATGGTGGGCCCATCCTCCGCGGGTTTGGGCGGCTCGATCGCGAGCGTCGAATCGGTCGCAGTTTCTTCGACCGTGTCTTCTTCTGCAACCACCTCTTCGCCTTCGACGGCGGGGGCTTCCTCGAGCGTTTCGGCTTCCTCTACGTCGTTCGCCTCGGCCTCGTCAACGACCTCGACCTCCTTCGCAACGGCAACCTTTTCGACCGGCGCTGCCGTATGGACCGGCGGCGCAGGCGTCGGTGCTTGCTGAACTGGCGCGCTCGGCGACCCGAGGAGCTTCTCCAAAATCGTGTCGCCGTACTTGTCGAACGCCAACACCGCGACCACGGCCGAGAAGACGGCCACGGCCACCATCAACGCCCAGACCCAAGGCGCAGAACCGGTCCGCGGCTCGGTGACAACGGGCTGCGGCGGAACGGCCGGCACTGAGACCGGCTCGTCGGGCGGCTGCGGAAGCCCCGAAAACGCGCCCGCTGGCGAGGCGGATTGAAAGGTCGGCTCGGGGCCAAGCGGAGCGGGCGGCTGCGACATCTCATCGAGTGCATCGGGAAATGGCGGAAATTCGATGGGCACTTCCGATAGATCGGCCAACGCGTGAATCGGTGGCTTCGGCGGAACCGGCGGCTTCGGCGGAACCGGCGGCTTCGGCGGAGCCGGCACCGGGGGAGGCTCGGACGTTTCCTTGATGGCCGTTTGCGCCTCGACAAACGGTGGCATCGACGAAAACTGGCTGCGCGCCGGCGGACCAGAGCTACGACGCTCGTAAAGCAAGAACATGAGCTCGGGCACCGTCGCAAGCGGACGCCACTCGTCAAAACCGTCGCTCCACACCAGCGAGTATTCGCTCACCGCGCCGGCATCCACCTTGTGCGCCATCTCTTCGAGCGTGATCGGACCGATCGGCACGTCGTTGATCGACACGTGCCATTCGGCCCTGTCG
>JAPUKT010000080.1 GCA_027295555.1 Deltaproteobacteria bacterium | reverse complement strand
GCGATAACTTCGAATCACGGTCGCGGACTGACCGAGTTCGAGTGCGCCGATCACCTCGGTCATCCATTGCTCCGTCCACTGATTGGCCCCGGGCAAGCCAACGATTTTCATATCAAGGCCTCCTAGTTCTTGTCCAGAAATTCGCCGTCCGGGCGAATTTCTTCCCACGCTCCGGCGAAGTAAATTCGCCTTCATCTTGGTGGTGTCCCAAGGACACCACCGCGCTCCCAAAACCCTTGCTTTTGCTGCGTGCGCTTCTTTAAGAGAGTCCGCAAAGAGCGGGTTTTGCTTAGGGCAGCCGCACGGCTGCCCCGGCATCCATGCCCCGGATCGCTAGCTCAGAACGCTACGCATTCTGGACACAAACTAGCGAGAGGTGCAGGCCGCTGGCAGGGGAGTCTAACCCCGCATGGCTTCCTTTAGGATCGCGCCCCAAGAGAGGTGTTACATTCAGCACTTCTCTGGGAGGAGGCCAACATGAGCGATCTACCGACTGCAACCCTGGGCAGAACCAATCTCGAGATCACGAAGCTCGGCTATGGCGCCATGGAGCTTCGCGGCGGCGGTGGGCGAAGAGCCCGCACTGTGGACGACGACACTGCCGGCCAAGTATTGAATGCGGTACTCGACGCGGGCATCAACTTCATCGACACCTCCCCGGATTACGGTCTGGCGGAAGAACGTATCGGCAAGTTCATCTCACATCGTCGCGACGAGTTCTTCCTCGCGAGCAAGTGCGGCTGCCCGATCAATCTGGCGCCACCGGCGGAAGGTCAACGACCGGCCCACGTGTTCACACGCGAGAACATCCGTGCCGGCGTGGAGCAGAGCCTCGAGCGCATGAAGACCGATCATCTGGACCTGGTGCAATTCCACGCCAACCCCGCGCGATCCGTGCTGGAAGAGAATGAATCGGTGGAGGAGCTCAACGCGCTCCAGAGCGAAGGCAAGATCCGCTTTCTCGGCATGTCCGGGACCCTCCCCCACCTCCCGGATCACATCGCGATGGGGGTGTTCGATGCCTTTCAGATTCCCTATTCGGCCCTCGAACGCGAGCACGAGCAGCTGATTACCGATGCGGCGAATGCGGGCTCCGGCACCATCATCCGCGGCGGTGTCGCGCGCGGCATGCCGGCGGCGGAGAACCTGGACCTTTCGGGATTGCCTGATCGCTTTCGTGAGATGTACGAGCAGCGTCGGCGTCGGTGGGAAGGCGCAAACCTCGACGATCTGATGGAAGGCATGAGCGCCATGGAGTTCACGCTGCGTTTCACCCTCAGTCATCCGCACATGAGCACCACCATCGTCGGAACCGCGAATTCGGAACACCTTGCCGGCAACGTCGACGCAGCACGCAAGGGGCCCTTGCCGGACGACATCTACCAGGAGGCACTGCGCCGGCTGGACTCAGTGGGATGATCGCCGGCGGCCGCTAGGGAGTGTCGGCTTCTGCTCCAGGCTCAGCGTGGGTTTCCGCTTCAGGCTCATAGAGGCAGGCGCTGTCAGACGCGTCCTCGTCGGCAACCGTACGAAACAGATATCCAAGTGCTCGGACGGGGAGGTAGAACTGGGGAATTAGTAGAAAACCAGCTACGTCCCTACCGACGGCATTCATTGGAATGGCTGTGACCGAAGGGGCTGCAAGAGACCCTCGCAGTCGTACGGGGGTTGCGCTGGCCCAGAGGGTCCGCCGATGATCGGGTACGAGGGTCACATCCAGGGTTTCTTCACCCAGATTCACCTCACCCGTGCCGGTGAGACGCATGTGCGGGCTTTCCAGGAAGAACGCCTGGGTTTGAATGACACCGGCGTCTACCTCGAATCGTCCCAGAAGGCAGCTAATCTGCGCGGTGGACGCACGCACCCCGGCGCGTGTAGTGGTCCAGCCGAGCACGTCCAACGCCACCAGATTGAGCAGCCGACGACTCATCGCTCCGTTCTCGAGCACGAAACCCAGATGGCCCTCGAGATTCGAGGCGAGTTCATGTGGCGAATTGCCCCGGCTTTGAAGCGCGACGCTCAGATTGAGGTCGCCTGTGATGGTCGGTGTGGTCTGCACCTGGGCGAGAAGCGCCCCCAGCGCCACATCGTCACCCGTCACGTCGACGTTCAAGATAGATGGGTCACCGGAGGTCATCTGTACGTGGCCCAGCAGCCTCCCACCGGCGTAGACGAAATCGATGGGCGAGATCTTTGCTACCCCATCCCCGATATTGACTTCGATGGAGAACCCGGTCATTGCCGGATTCTCCTCGATCCCCTCGACGTGGAGCCTGCCCACGAACTCGACTTGGCGCAGCCACGAGAGGTCCAGGGGATCATGGGAGAATATCCGATCTGAAGTCGGCTCCTCGGGCTCTTCCGACACCGCTTCGCGCACCGCGAAGTCCATCGCGTAGAGCATCGGAACGACGAGCGTCGCCTCCACGCGGGGCACTTCCCCCGTCAGATTGATCTTGCCCTTTGCGTTGACCAGCGTTCTTCCGAGCAGAACATCACCCTCGAGCGCAAGATCGTCGAGCCCCCCCGCGAGGCTACCTCGCACCCGCACGGGCCCCGCAACGAACAAGTTCGTGTTCAACGCCGACGCAAGCAAGCTCATGTCGGAAACGCTGATCGTGGCGTTCGCTTTGAACTCGTCGCCTTCGATGACGTCGTCGAAAACGCCTTCGAGCGTCAAGGCCAGCACTGCCTCGTCACCAACGGTCTTGATGAAGAACCGCTCGATCCCGAGACTGCCATCTTCATCGGAGATCGAAAGCTCGCCTTCGAGGGTCCCGAGATCGCCGACGTCTTCGCCTGCGATCTCCTCGATTAGCGTTTCGAGCTCTACGTGAATCTCACCATCCCAATTGATCTCACTCTGTGCAAGCAGATCGTCGATACCGCCGCTCATCGTGATGATGTCGACGCCGCCGGAAGCGAGATTGAGCTCGAGTTTTTCGATACCCAAGCTTCCGTCCGCGTCGCTCACCGATATGTCGAGACGCAGCGCTCCCAGAACGGGAATCTTCGCACCGAAGACGTCCCCGACCATCGACGTGCTCTTCGCGGTCACCGTTCCATCGGCGCGAATGCCACCCAACGGAGGTGTGGTGTCTTCAACCGAGATCGAGAAGTCTCCGTAAATCTTCCCACGTTCACCAAAAACGAGCCGAGCGCCGTCCACCGAAAGGTGCGTCAACTCACCGACCAGTGAAAAGCCCAGACTTAGCGGCCCGATCTCTGCGTGGCGCTCCCAGCCAACGAGCTCGCCAAGGCGCGTGGTCTCGCGAAGCTCGAGGCGACCCTCGAGATCGACGCCCTCGAGAATGCCCCCGGCAATCGTTGTCGGAGATCCCAAACGGCCGGACAGGATGA
>JAPUKT010000008.1 GCA_027295555.1 Deltaproteobacteria bacterium | reverse complement strand
GGTGCGGAACCGCAACCCGAGCCGATCGCTGGCGCTGACGCTGCCGCTGGCGCTGACACTGACGCTGACGCTGACGCTGACACTGGCGCTGACGTTGCCGCTGACGCTGCCGCTGACACTGGCGCTGAATGCTGGACGCTGTTGATTGAAACGCCGCCCTAGGGTACGAACGCCTCATGATCTCCGCCGAAGACCCGCATCCCCGAAAACGCATCGCCGTCGAAGACAGCGAGATGGCATACGTCGACACGGGGAATGGCCCCGGCACCGCGGTGTTCCTGCATGGGAACCCCACCTCTTCGTACCTCTGGCGCAACGTGATCAAAGAAGTCGCACCGGTCGCTCGCTGCCTCGCACCAGACTTGATGGGCATGGGCGAGTCAGGGCCGAGCTCGAGCGGCTACACCTTCGTCGACCACCGCCGTTACCTCGACGCTTGGTTCGATTCGGTCGTCGGCAGGGGGTCGGTGTTCCTCATCATCCACGACTGGGGTTCGGGACTCGGTTTTCATTGGGCGCGACGACATCCCGAGCAGGTCAAAGGCATCGCCTACATGGAGGCGATCGTTCGTCCGATCTCCGGTTGGGAGGACTGGGCCGAAGCCTCGCGCAAGATCTTCCAGGCGATGCGCTCACCCGCGGGCGAAGAGATCATCCTCAAAAAGAACGTCTTCATCGAGCGCATCCTGCCGGCCTCGATCATGCGCAAGCTGAGCGACGAAGAGATGAACCGATACCGGGCGCCGTTCATCGAGCCCGGTGAGTCGCGGCGCCCGACCCTCACGTGGCCCCGGCAGATCCCCATCGGCGGCGAACCGCATGACGTTCACGAAATCGTCGAAGCCTACTCAGAATGGCTCACTCGAGCAGACGCCATCCCAAAGCTCTTCATCAACGCGGAGCCGGGCGCCATTCTCACCGGAGCTCACCGGGAGTTCTGTCGTCAATTGGGGAACCAGGAAGAGATCACGGTCAAGGGTATCCACTTCATTCAAGAGGATTGCCCCGCCGAGATCGGCCAAGCGGTGGCCGCGTTCATCCAGAAGCACGCCTGAGCGTCATTCGTAAACCACGGGCGGAACACACTCGGGGTTCTTCCCCGCGGCTCTCGCCTTCTCGTACTCCTGTATCGCGCGGGGAAGGTTCGCTTGGAGACGGGCGATACGGGCGTCATCGGAAGGGTGCGTCGACTGCCACTGCGCGGGGCTTTTACCGCCGAGCTCGGCCATCGTCTGCCACAAGGTGATCGCTTCGGCCGGATAGAACCCAGCTTGTGCCATGAAGATCTGGCCGACTTGATCCGCTTCGCTTTCGTGCTTGCGGCTGAAGGGCAGGAGCACACCGTACTGCGCCCCGACGCCAAGCCCGCCCACGATCAAGTCCCTATATTCCGGAGACGCGACCCCGGCCGCGACGGATCCCGCCGAGATCGCACTGTCTGCCAGGATCGACTGCGACATCCGCTCGTTGCCATGGCGTAACAACACGTGCCCTACCTCATGACCGAGCACCGCTGCGAGCTGACCCGGCGTCGTCGCCACGTCGAGCATCCCCGTGTGGACGCCGATCTTTCCACCGGGCAGCGCAAACGCGTTCGGCGTCGGGTCTTCGAACACCAGGGCTTCCCATTTGCCGCCCTTCGGTCCGCCGTCGGCCGGGATGACCTCGATGATCGCGGTCGTCACGCACTGGACGTAGTCGTTGACCATCTGATCCTGACTGAGCTTCGCCTGGTGCTTCAGGCTGGCGAAGGCGGCGAGGCCCAAGGCATCCATTTTATTGTCGCTGATCAGCGTGAGCTGTCTGCGTCCGGTGATCGTGGTCGAGCAAGCGGCGACGCCAAAACCGAGCAAAAGCATCCACAACAATCCGAAACGCCAGCGTCTCATCACTTCACTTCAAAGGTAGCTGCATTTTCGCCGATGGCGACGGCCCGAAAAAAGGGAGCAGTCCCCTTTTTCGATCGGTTAAAGAGGGGTATTTCTTCGCAATGAGCAACGGAGACATCGTCTACGAGAAGCGAGGGGCCGTCGGCCTGGTCGGGTTCGACCGGCCGGACAAGCGCAATGCGTTCACCGTGAAAATGTTCCAGCGCCTCGCCGAGGTCTTCACCGAGGCCGACGACGACGACGAAGTCCGCGCCATCGTCGTATACGGCGAAGGCACGGATACCACGACAGGCCTCGACCTGATGAACGTCGGGCCGAGCTTTCGCTCGGGCAAGGTGCCTATTCCTGAGGAGCTCGTCGATCCCTGGTATGTGGTGGGCCGCCTTCGAAAGACCCCCATGGTGACGGCCGTACACGGCCGTTGCTTCACTCTTGGCACCGAAGTCGCCCTGTGCTCCGACATATGCGTGGCCGCCGAAGGCACCATCTTCGGCCTCAAAGAGGTGCGGGTCGGGATCATGCCCGCCGGCGGTGGCACCTTCCGATTCGTCCAAACCGCCGGCTACTCGAATGCGATGCGCTACGTCCTCACCGGTGACGAGTTCGACGCCGCCGAGGCATTTCGCCTCGGTGTCGTGCAAGAGGTCGTCGCACCAGGCACCCACCTGACGCGAGCCATCGAGCTGGCCGAAGTCATCGCGGCGCAAGCCCCTCTCGCGGTCCGGGCCGCCCTCGCAAACGCGCAAGTTTCGCTCCTCGAAGGCTGGCGGAAGGCCATCGCGGATGTCATTCCGACCCAACTCCCTCTCATCAATTCCGAGGACGCCATGGAAGCGGCCATGGCGATGGCGCAAAAACGCCCCCCAAGCTTCAAAGGCAAGTGATCAGAGGCCACCTTTGACAGCCCCGATCGTTGGGCGCATGGTCTCGGCTCTCGGAAGGGGAAGTCGGTGAGATTCCGGCGCGGACCCGCCACGGTAAGCGGTCAAACACCTCGGTCACCAAGCCACTGACGCATCGCGTTGGGAAGGCGATCGAGGTCAAGGCCGTAAGCCCGGAGACCTACCCGAGGTAAACGCTCGACGCTCGCCTCGGGGATGGCGATGGGCCTATCGACCAAGACACACCTCGCAATTCTCTGTTTCGCTTTGAGCGCCCCCGTGGTCGCGCACGCACAATACGGAGAGACGGCTGTGGTCGAGCGCGGGCTGGTAGCTACCAACCGCGAGGATGCCACGGCCTCCGGCACCGAAATCGATCTGACCAATCGGCCCGCAGCCAACGAGACTGCGCAGGACATCCTTCCCGAGATTCCCGGTGCCAACGTCGTTTCCCTGGGCGGCCCCTTCGACTTCGTGAGCCTCTCTCTTCGTGGCGTCGACGCGGAGAACACGACCGTCCTGCTCGGCGACATCCCGCTCTCGAACCGAGATACCGGTGCCTTCGACTTCAGTCAGATCCCGATCTCCGCGTTCGAACGGATCGAGGTCTACCGAGGTGGCGCGCCCGCGTGGTTCAACAACGGCTCGATCGGCGGGGTTGTTCGGCTCATTCCACGCGAGAACCCGTCGAATGGTGTTGGGGCCAATGTGGGAGTCGGCTCCTTCGGGACGTATCTCGCAGAAGTGGAAGGCTCGGCCAACAAGAATCGCGTGCACTCGTTCAACGACTTTCGGTATGGTCGGACGCGGGGCGACTTCCCGTTCCTCAACGACAACTGCACGGCATTCGATCATTCCGACGACTTCGAGGAGACCCGTCAGAACAACGATGCCCAACGGTACCAGGGGTTGTCGTTCACCGAGGTCGATACGGCCAAAGGAGACGTCGACCTCGTCCTGCTCGGCACCCATCTCGAGCGAGGCCTCGCCGGCGGGAGCTGCGATCAGGTTCTTCAAGCCCGGGAGGCACGCACGCAGTTCTTTGGAGGCACCTCGTATACGCAGGGGGGACAGCACAAGGGGGGCAAGGCTTACGAGCTTCAAGCCGTGGTCGGGGGCGGCTACATTCGCAACCAGTTCAGCGATCCATTCGGAGAGATCGGCATCGCCGGCCCAACCGACTCGGACGACCGCACCGCCAATGCATATACCAGGCTCGGCACGCGGCTCGAGGTGTCGGACCAAGTCGATTGGACGATCCTCGGCACCGCGCAGTTCGACTACTACAATCCCAACGTCGAGCCCAGCGCGATCGAGCCCCAACCATCACAGCGGGTGGAGGGCGCGCTGGTTCTCGAACCCCGCATCTACGGCAAATGGCGGGACATGATCATGGAGCTTCGTCCCTCCGTGCGCTTTGGCTTCAGTCAGACGCGGATTCGCACGTTTGAGGTCGGCCCTTCCGTCGACGGAGAGAGCAACGACTTCGTCCCGACGATCCGACTCGCTGCTGCGGTCGGCCCGTTGCGCTGGCTCACCATCGCAGCCTCTGGCTACACCGGTGTCCGTCTCCCGACGGTCCTCGAGCTCTTCGGAACGCGAGCCCTCGTGAAAGGCAATCCTCGGCTCAACCCGGAGAGCGGGCTTGGCGCTGACCTGAGCGTCGTCATGGCTGGACGCAGGAAAATTCTGAAGGGCAGCGCCGAGATGCGCGGCTTCATCAACTCGCGAGATGACATCATCGTCGCCTTTCAGAACAGTCAGCGCCAGCTCACCTTCCGAAACGAGGACAGCGCTAGGGCTTGGGGGGCGGAGGCGCGGTTCGCCGGTGAGATCACCCTGCACCTAACGTTCGCCAGCACACTGACGGGGCTTGTCACACGCGATCAGGACGGCAACCAGTTGCCCTCAGTCACCCCGTTCAACACGCTCACGCGTTTCGAAGGCCATACCCGGAAGCTCGGCGATCACGTCGATGACCTGGTCGCGTTCGCCCAGTTTTACTACCGCGCTGGTGGGTTCAGCAACCCCGGAAACCGGGTACCATTTCCGGACTACAAGCCCTTTACCATCGGTGTCTACGCCTTGCTGTTCGACCAACGTCTTTGGGTCGCCTTCACGGCGCGCAACGTCAACGACGACCGCTCCTTCGACGTACTCGGCTACCCGCTCCCCGGTCGCAACTACGCGTTCACCATCTCCTATCGTCACCGGTTCACTGGACACTAGCGCAGCAGCACGCGTCATTGAGCCCGCTTGCAACAAACTGCTACGATCCCCGTCGACGATGCCTGGCAACACCCATCCCCAATTTCCGAGCACGCGCATGCGGCGGAATCGCAACGATGACTGGGTGCGCCGCCTCACCCGCGAGTCGCCTCTGTCGACCGACGATTTGATCTGGCCGGTGTTCGTGCAGGAGGGGTACTCCGAGCGCACCCCGATCCCCTCGATGCCCGGTGTGGAACGCTTGAGCATCGACCTCGTCGTCGAAGCCGTCGGCAAAGCAAAGGCCCTCGGAATTCCTGCCATTGCCGTATTCCCCGTGACCCCGCCCGAGCTCAAAACCCCCGACGGCAAGGAAGCGACCAATTCGGACAACCTCGTCTGCCGAACGGTGCGCGCGATCAAAGAGCGACACGACGACATCGGCGTCATTTGCGACGTGGCGCTCGACCCGTACACGACGCACGGTCAAGACGGCATCGTTCGCGATGGGGTGATCCTCAACGACCAAACGCTGGAGGTCCTCTGCCAGCAAGCCTTCGTACAGGCCCAGGCGGGCTGCGACGTCGTCGCACCAAGCGACATGATGGACGGCCGTATCGGCGCGATCCGAAAGGCACTCGACGCCGAGGGCCTGCAAGACGTGAGCCTTCTCGCCTACTCCGCCAAATACGCATCCGCCTTCTACGGTCCGTTCCGCGACGCGGTCGGGTCGGCACAGAACCTCGGCACGGCCGACAAGCGAACCTACCAAATGGACCCTGCGAACACCGACGAGGCCTTGCGGGAGGTCGAGCTCGACATCGCCGAAGGGGCGGATATGGTCATGGTCAAGCCTGGCATGCCCTATCTCGACATCGTCCGCCGGGTGAAGGAGACCTTCGGCGTTCCGACCTTCGCGTATCAGGTGAGCGGAGAGTACGCGATGCTCCGGGGCGCAGCGGACCAAGGCCGGCTCGACTGGGACAAGGTCATCCTCGAGAGCATGGTCTGCTTCAAACGGGCCGGCGCCGATGGGGTCCTCACCTACGCGGCAGTGGAAATTGCCCAGCTTCTCCAGGCCTAAGCCGGTTTCCGGGGCGCCGGTGGCCCTATCCGCTTGGGTTGCCCGACCGCGACCCATGTGCAACACACGGCGTTCGTCGAGCACGAGGAGACCCTGAATGTACCGATGTGAGCTTTGCAATCGAGTGTCACGCCCCGGCGAGAGGGCGACGAAGGTGGTGATGGAGCGCCGTCCCACCGAGTACCCGAGCCGAAGCAAAGCGCAGCGGGCGCGCACCGGGCGCCGGGCCAAGTCTCACGACGATCCCGGCGGCGCAGGCTACGAGATCGCCAAAGAGGCGATCGTCTGCGCGACCTGCGCGGAAGAGCAACTCGCCAAGGAAGCGGCCCAAGACGCCGCCCAAGACGCCGACCCCCTCGGAATCTGACGAAGCCAGAACCGTCCGTAGTGTGGTAAGTCCGCACGGATGGAGTGGCCGATCGCGATCATCGTGGGCTCCGTCGCCGTGGGCGCCGCCGTCGGGCTCGTGGCTCCCGGTCGTGGACGTCTGCTCGACGCCGTTCGGACCTTCGCCATCGTGTCGTCGGTGGCGGTCGTCGTCGGCCGCCTGATCCCGAATGCGGTCGGCGAAGCGGGGCCCTTCGTCCTCCTCGCCACCGCCGCCTCGTTTCTCGCGCCATGGCTGATCGAGCGCGCAGCGCACGAAGACCCGGAGCACGACCACTCGTCGACGATGGGCCTCGAGCTCAGCTACTGGGGGCTGATGGTGCACAAGCTCGGCGATGGCATCGCGCTCGGATCGCTCACCGGTGCAGCGCACGCTGGACACCAGCACGGTGATGTGCTGACCGCAATCGCGGCGCACTCGGTTCCCGTGACTGCACTCATGACGCTGGCCTTCACGTCGGCTCACGGACCGAAGAGCGGGACTCGACGCGCTGCCGGCTTGGCGCTCGTGGGTGTTATCGGGGTGATCGTCGCGCAGCAGACGACACTATCCACGTGGGCTCGAGGCGAGCCCTGGATCGAAGCCATCGTTGGCGGCCTGTTGCTCCATGTGGTCACACACGACTGGGCCCACGAGCACGAAC
>JAPUKT010000079.1 GCA_027295555.1 Deltaproteobacteria bacterium | reverse complement strand
GGTCCTTCGCGAGGGCCTGGGCCGCTTGGGCCGCCTTGTTGGCCATCGAGAGAGCCTCACCCAAATCGCCGCTCTCCAACGCCTGCTGAAAGTCGTCCAACCGTTCCTGGGCGCGGTGGCGGAGATTTTGCTCGTAGGGGCCGAGTGCTTCTTCTGCAAGCGCCTCGATCTGCTCAACGACTTCTCGAGCCTTCTCCTCTAGAGACTTCTGCGCATCCGACCCGAGTCGGTCGGCCTCTTCCGCTGCTCGGCGTGTCGCGTTGTCTCCGATCCGGCGAGCTTGGTCGGCCATTCGCTGCTGTTCAACCTCCAGATCGCGGATCGAGTCCAACGCGTCCATGAGCGCGCGCTCTCGTGGGCCGAACTTAGTCTCTGCCAGCGAGTCCTCACTCTGGGAGAGCGCCTGTATCATCGCATCGATGGTCTGATCCAACCTCGCCAGCGCTTCTTCCGCAGCGTCGAGGTCGCCTTCGGCAAGCGCCTGACGTAAGTCTTTGAGCGCATCGGTCGATTGCCTCGCTTGAATGTGCTGCCGGTTGACGAACTCCCCAGGGACGTACTGCATGACCTCTAGAAGTTGTCGTTTGAGGGCCTGCATCCTGCGGTCCGCACGGTCGAGAGCCGCCATGAGGGCCCGTTGAAGCTCCGGCGTTTGGCCCCTGCGCAGCTCTGAAATCAGTGATGCGATCTCGCGTTGAAGCTCCCGCATCTCGTGCGCGATTGCAACGGCGTCGTTGAGGCGAGCTTGGCTGATGAGGTCGGCGACCAAAATGCTGTCGTTCTCGAGCTCGGTGACGAAGGTTTTGTCGAATCGCTTTCTGTAGGGGTAGTTCGAGATCTTTTCGTGGGCTGCGGCCTCTCGCTTCTGGATCCGCTCCAGGCGCTTTCGCATGTCGAGGAGCAACGGAACGGTTCGAGGCCCAGGATGGTCGCCCACGTCGAACAAGAGCGCGAGCGTTTGCTCCAATGCTGCCGAAACATTCGCATGTCGGCGCTCTGCACCTCGGGACTCGCGCGTGACCGGCTGCTCAAGGCGCACCGCCAGTGCCTCCAGCAACGAATCCAAGAGCTTCTCTAGGTCGACGATGCGGTCCCGACGGCGCGTGATCTCCGATGCGAGGGTGAGTGTCCGGTCTTCGGAGCGACCCACGCCCGGCCCATCGATCCGATTGCCGTCTTTGGCCTCGAACCAGACCGTGATCACATCCGCGGGCGAAAGCGAAAACTCGTCCAGGTAAATCGTCGTTTCTCCTTGGACGCGTTTCTGGGGATCCTCAGGGGGACCGAAAAGCGGGCGGCGTAGATGCTCGCCGTTGGGCAGCTTGATGATCAGAGTGAGCTCTTGCACGCCGTAGTCGTCCGAGGCGACGTGTCTTAGAGCGACGGGGTCTCGGGCTTCGACGACCAGGTCTGTCGTCGGCTCGGCGAGTAGCACGAGCGGGGATTGGTCGGCCTGAACCTCTATCGAGCGGGCTCGGTAGTCGACGCGTCTCTCGCCCGCCGTGGATTCTACGTAGATTTCGATCGGCCCTTCGATATCAGCCACAAACGAGGCGACGAACAGGTCGCCCGCTCGGTCCGCCTGCGCGTGTCGGCCTGGAAGCCCTACGACCACCCGGGCTGCATCTCCGATCGGAGTGACGCTGTACTCGACGGACGTCCCACGAGGCACCATCAGGTGATCGGCGTCTTCCACGTGCTCGCTTTGGCGGCCCACGTAGTCGGGGAACACGAGTACCGCGTCCGTGTGAGCCACGACGTGGCTGACGAGGGCGCCGCCCGTGGGGCTTCCTTCCACATGCAGCAGCGCGTACCGTCCGGCCAAAGCGCGATCGAAGCCGAGCGACCACCACGCGATCACACCGATGAAGATCGCCGCAGCGAAGGCCGGCTGAACGACCCATTGCCAAGGGATGAACTTTCGCGCCGGCGAATCATCGAGCGTGCGAAGCAGCCCCAGGCGCTGTGCTACGACGAGCTCGCGCGAGAATGCGGTTTCGGTCTGGAGCTCATACGCGCTTTGAAGCGGCGAGAGGAGGGCGGGGTCCTGGGTCGCGACCAGCCCCAAGGCCCCATGCCCGCGCAGCTTTCGAAGCGGTTGCAAAGACCACGCGACGGCCGCGGCGATCATCCCAAACACCGCTGCCCAACCGATGCAGAGCCAGACGACCGGCGTCATTGGCCCGAGGACCCAGGCGACCAGCACGAAAGATGCCAGCCCCACTGCGCTCGCCGCGACCAGGATCCGGACGGCAAGGACCGTCACCGCGGCCATCCGGAGCCGAGCGCGGTACCGAGCCAGTCTGCCAGTCGTGGAATCCACGGCGGAATCGTAGCATGCAGCGTCAGCGGCTACCCTAAGGGCAACGACGCCAAAAACGAAGGGAAAAGGGCAGGCCGCACGGCCTACGCCGATGCGCTTGGCCGCAATCGCTTGGGACATGTGCACCACAACAGGGATTGCTGCTCGGGCAGAAACAACCGCCCTTACTCACCGCTGCACAGCCCCGGCGCGTCAACCCTGAGTAAGCCCGGTTATTTCAGGGCCGAAGTACCGCGACGGCACAAACAAACGGGCGACCCACGGAGTAAACCGAAGGCCGCCGGTCCTGTTTGCTAGTCACAGACTATGCTGCCGTAGGAAATGAACCCGTCTCGGACAGGGATCCTGATTGTGTTCGGCGCATCGCCGGGCCAGGCCCAGGAGGCGACGCAGTTGCTGCGCGTTCCGCCGAACTCAAACTGCTGCTCCCCCGGGGCGACCTCCGTAAACCCGCCCTGCGCAAGGGGGAGTCGCGCTGTGCTAGTCGTGGCCGTCGTCGCTTCGAGGTCTAGGCTGTACTGGCCGGTCGCCGAATCGAAGTAGAACGCCTCGCCAACCGTGCCGCTGGTAACCGGTGTGAACGTCGCGCCCGCTGGCCCCTCGTCCCCGCGCGTGCCGACAAAACTGACGAGTGCAACTATGCTACCCTCCAACGGGTACGGGGTTCCCAGTTGTGCGGCGATGGCCTCTAGCCGCTCGTTGGCATACAGGATCCAGGTAAAGCTACCGCCCGCAAAGGTGGGGTCGGTCACGTCTCCGGATAGTCGCGAGCCGAACCCTTCCTTTTCGAACGTGTACGCGACCTCTTGGTTGGACGGCACAACGAGGTCTGCCTCGCCCATCTCGTCGGTCGTGACACAGTTGTCGGTGTCCAGTTGGCAAATCTGGACGCCCTCGCTGGGCGGAGCGGTCACGTCCGGAAGGGATTCGCTGTCCGATTCAACGATGAAGAAGGGAATCGTCGTGAGCTCGACCACCTCCTGGCATCCGACCAACGGAACCGCGCCCAGCGCGAAGACACAGACCCAATGCAAAACTGATCGTCCCATCACAAGCTCCTTTCGCGCCCGAGGGCAGCCGCAGCGCAGGGTCCGCTGTCAACGCACCCGAACGGATGCGACCACGGGACACTCGGCGTTTGTCTTGCGACCGGTCCCAGTCCCTCAACCCTCCATTCG
>JAPUKT010000078.1 GCA_027295555.1 Deltaproteobacteria bacterium | reverse complement strand
CCCTCGCCCAGGCAGCCGGCTCGAACGCTGAGCTCCGCTTCGTGATCGTGACTGCCAACTTGGAAGAGGCGTACCGCCAAGAAGCCAACCTTCGGTTCCTGCTCGAAGGCAACGATGGCGAGGTCCTGGTGTTCACGGGAGCCGACACGAGCCCTCTGCTGGATGTCGTTCCCGACCGACGCTCCGAAATGCACCGCATGGCGGTCTTGGATCGCTTGGCCGCCGGGGGCCCGTGGCGCGCCTTGATCATCCCAGCGCCCGCGCTTCTTCGTCGGGTGCCGCCCAAGCGCTACGTGGAGTCGAACCTCGAGACGCTGGCGCTGGGCCAGCAGGTCGACCGAGACGAGCTCGTACGAAGGCTTCAGGAGCTCGGCTATTTGAGGGTTCCCTTGGTCGAAGATCGCGGAACATTCTCGGCGCGCGGCGCAATCGTCGACGTGTACGCGCCAGGGGCCGACCCCCCCCATCGTGTGGAGCTCGACGACGACGTGGTCTCCCGCATCCGTACCTTCGATCCCGACGACCAGAAGACCGCCGGAGAGGTCGAAGCCATCCAACTTGGGCCCGCGCGCGAGGTGCCGGATGCGCCCACGGCGCTCGAACGCGCGAAGAGGGTCGTGCGCGAGCTGTGCGACGAGATGAACATGCCCACGTTGCAAGCACGCGAGATCACCGCTGAGCTCGACCGAGGCTCGGGAGCCCTAATCTCGAACGCGCTACTACCTGCCTACTATGAACAACTGGGCACCCTGTTCGACTATGTGCCCGATGCTGCGCGTTTCGTATGGATCGACCCGCTCGCCATCGCGGAATCGATCGAGGTCGAGCAGCGAAATGCGCGAGACGAGCACAACGCGCGATCGGATCGACCGACGTTCGATCTCTCAGCGTACTACCTGGATCACGAGGAGCTCATGGATCGGTTGGAGGGGCGCGCCTCTTTGGTCGCGCACCGGCTGGCCGTTCACGGAGCGGCGACCGAGGACGAAAGCCCTCTTCTCTCTTGGTTCACGCCTCCGAGCGAGGGCCTCCTCCGCGTCAATGCGTCGGATCAAACCGTTTTGATCTCGGCGTTGCGGACCCAAAGGGGCTCGGGCGAGCGGAGCCTCGAGCCGCTCGCGAACCAGTTGAGAGAGTGGGTCGACCAGGGATTGCGAGTGTCTCTCATTGGCAGGACACAACACCAGGCTGACCGTCTAGCCGATCTCCTGCGTAACTACGGCGTCCCCTCGCAGGTCTTGGACCACATCACACTCGGTGAATTGCGTGATGGCTTCGTCCTATGGAGTGAAGGAGTGGCCTTCGTTACCGAAGAGGAGATCTTCGGTACGCGCGTGCGTCAACGCAGAACGAAGCGCATATCCCGGCGTCAACAGCAGCGTTTCCTCGAAGACCTACGCGAGCTCAACGTGGGCGACTTCGTCGTGCACGCCGACCATGGCGTGGGCAAGTACCTCGGGCTGCAGCACAAGGCCCTCAGCATTACCGCGATGGACCGAATGGATGGCCGAAGCCCTCAGACAGTCGAGGTGATGGTCGTCGAGTACGCGGGCGGCGACAAGCTGTTCCTCCCGGTCACCCGCCTGGGCGTCATCCAGAAGTTCAAGGGTCAGGAAGGCCACCAGCCGAAGCTCGATCGTCTCGGGGGAACGACCTTCGCAACCAAGAAGGGCCGTGTTCGAAAAGCCGTGCAGCAGATGGCCGAAGAGCTCCTCAAGCTCTACGCTGAGCGGACGGCCGCACGACGTGAACCGATCGAGTCCGCAGGGGCGGCCTACGCCGAGTTCGAAGCGACGTTCCCGTTCGAGGAGACGCGCGACCAAGCCAGGGCGATCGAAGACGTCCTGTCCGACCTCGAAGAACCCCAGCCGATGGATCGCCTGGTCTGCGGGGACGTTGGCTTTGGCAAGACCGAAGTCGCGCTGCGTGCCGCGTTTCGTGTCGCGATGACAGGGCGTCAGGTCGCGATTCTCTGCCCTACGACGGTCTTGGCCCAGCAACACTTCCGGACGTTCTCGGCACGACTGAAAGACTATCCCCTTCGCATCGAGGTGCTCTCGCGCTTCGTTTCCCGTTCGAAGCAGATCGAAACGTTGGCGGGGATCAAGGACGGCACGGTCGACGTCGTCGTCGGCACACACCGGATCTTGTCCAAGGACGTCCACTTCGCGCGTCTCGGGTTGCTCGTCGTCGACGAAGAGCAGCGATTCGGCGTCACGCAGAAGGAGCGCATCAAGAAGCTCCGCACGAACGTCGACGTCGTGACACTGACCGCAACCCCCATCCCACGCACCCTTCATCTTGCCGTCGGCGGCATGCGAAACCTCTCGTTGATGACGACCGCGCCCCAGGATCGTCGCGCAGTCCGCACATTCGTCTGTCGGTGGGACGACCATCTGATCAAGCAAGCGGTCGAACGAGAGTTGAGCCGCGGCGGCCAAGTGTTCTTCGTATATAACCGCATCGATGGGCTCTACGAGCGTGCCCAACGGCTTCAGGACTTGCTTCCCAGCGCGCGAATCGCAGTGGCACACGGCCAGATGAGATCCGCATTGCTGGACCAGACGATGACGGACTTCGTCGAGGGTGCGTACGATGTCTTGTGCTCCACCGCAATCATCGAGAGCGGCCTCGACATTCCGCGGGCCAACACGATTTTGATCGACCGCGCCGACGCACTTGGCCTAGCGCAGCTCTATCAGTTGCGAGGCCGGGTCGGCCGCTCGGACCAGCGCGCCTATTGTTACTTGATTACACCGCCGCCCAACCAGATGTCCGAGGAGTCCCGCATTCGCTTGGAGGCACTCGAGCGTTTTTCGGGGCTCGGCGCAGGCTTTCGCGTCGCTACGCTCGACATGGAGCTTCGTGGCGCGGGAAACCTTCTCGGGTCCGAACAAAGCGGCAACGCCTCGTTGGTTGGTTTCGACATGTTTGTCCAGATGCTCGACGAGGCGGTGTCCGAGCTCCGAGGAGAGCCGGTGCAGCAAGAGGTCGACCCGGAGCTTTCCGTGGAACTCGAACACTACCTTCCCGAGGACTACATCGACGACATCGGTTTGCGGCTGTCGCTCTACCGTCGCTTCGCAACTGCCGCCGATGAGCAGGCCGTCGACGATCTCGCGAACGAGATGGAGGAAAGATTCGGAGCGCCGCCCCAACCTGCACGAGACTTCGTTCGGGTGATGTCGCTCAAGCCTTTGCTTCGGGACCTTCGCGCGTTCGGGTGCGAGGCGGAAACAGGTCGCGTCACCTTGCATCTTCGAGAGGACACCCACCTCGACCCTGCGAAATTGATGCCTTTGGTCGCGACTCCAGGCACTGAGTGGAGCCTTTCACCTGACATGAAGCTGACGCGGCGCTATCGAGACGATGAACCAGTGGACGCTGTTGACCGCGTACGATCCCTGCTTCGAGAGCTCCAGCCGCTGCGGGCCGCAGCGGAGAAGGGCTGAGCCACCCATGTCACTTTCGGACGAGTTACGACGAATATTCGAAGCGGATCGCGCGATGCGCGCTGCTGAGGCTGTGCTGCTCCGCGGGCGGAGCTCCAAGGAATTGATCGAGCTGCTAGAGAGCGAGACACAGCAGGCGCTGCAAATGGATGACCGAGAGGAAGCCACCATGCGTTTGGAAAGGCTGGCGGATCTGTGCACGCAGGTGCCGGGTCCTCGAATGACCGACGCGTTGATCGCGATCCTCAACCACACCGAGCCACGCGTGCGAGTCGCGGCTGGAGAGGCCTTGCGCGATCTCGGATTCGAACGCTATGCGGAGGTGGCCCGTGGCATCGAACGCGCGCTGGAAGCTGACGCCCGCGAGCCTCGTGGCGACGAAGTCGCTTTACGGGGAGGCCCAGCGATGTCGGAGCTTCCTTGGGTGTTGGCGGAAATCGCGGAGCCGAGCGCCCTCCCCCTCATTCGCCGATTCTTGGACTACTCCGATCCCGACGTAGCGGCGGCCGCGATCGAAGCCCTCGCCCAGCTCGAAGATCCGCAGGCCGTGAACGACCTGAAACGCTTCATCGACGACTCGCGCGAAGTGATCATCGAGGACTTCGAAGAAGAAGAGAAGACGACGATCGGCGAGCTCGCACGAGACGCGCTCGCCATGCTGGGGTACGATCCGGGCTAGGGGCTCTCCCGCGTCCACACCGCGCGCCGCTTGGCTGCTCGTGCCCTCACCTGGTCTTTCTTG
>JAPUKT010000077.1 GCA_027295555.1 Deltaproteobacteria bacterium | reverse complement strand
TCGTGCTGGTCGGGGTTTCGTTGGTGACTACTTGGGTTGGGCTGGCCGGGAGTTGGGTTGGGGACGACTGGCACATGGTCAACAACTATCTCTACGGGGATTGGGCCGAGCTCGGGGCGGTGTTCAAGCGCAATGCCGCCTACTACTTGTTCACCGATGACAAGGTTGGGCCCTATCGGCCTGCGACGATGTTGACGCTGCTAGCGACGCATCTGTTGGTTCCGGAGCCCTGGCTTCACCATCTGGTCAGTTGGGTGCTGCATGCGGTGACTGCGCTTCTGCTTTTCACGGTTCTTCGGCAACAGTTGATCCGTTACGAGGACGCATCGAAGGGAGTCGCGGATACCGTCTCCGCGCTCTTCGCTGGCATCTTTTTCCTACATCCGGTTCACGTCGAGGCCTACGTGTGGATCAATGGGCGGTCGGACCTGCTCGCGGGCTTCTGGCTCGTCGCGCTTGCCTTCCTGTTGAACAGGAGTGCGAACGAATCGTCGCGTCGAGTCGGTTCTGCTCTAGTGATCGGCCTCGTGGCATTCCTGGGGGCGAGCTCGAAGCTCCCGTTCGTGATTGCGGCGGCAGCGGTTTGGCTTGCATGGGCGGTTCGCGACCGTTCCTCCCTTCGCGGGGTCTACGGCGCCGCCATGGCCTTTGGGGTCGGTGCGCACGTCGTGCTTCGAGCCGTCTTTGCTCCGTTTGGCGGCCAGCTCGGCACTTCCCAGAACATCCTGCTCGACCAAGGTGTCTGGTTGGCGCTTCCGAAGCTCTTTGGGCAAGGCCTCGGGGCCTTGATGGCGCTACGAGCCGAGGCGATGCAGTCCCTCTCGTGGGTTCTGTTCGGCCCGTGGTCGTTCTATGACTGGGTCGGCCTGGTCCTGATTGTTCTCGCGCTCTTCGGTGTGGTGCGGCGTCGCGACTGGCCCGGCTTGATCTACTTGGTCGGAGCGTTCCTGACGCTGGCCCCTGTGGTCGTGGTTTCACGCTCATTTTGGATGGGCTTCGACAGGTACCTCTACATGTCCTCGGTTCTCCTGCTGTTCGCCGCCGCCCCGTACGCGCTGCGCGGGTTCGTGCGGGGAAAGAGGGACAACAATCTTGCGGTTGGCGCACTTTGGGTAGTGGTGCTCTTCTTGGCCGCTTCCCACACACACGACGTCAGTGCGGCCTATGCGAGCCAGGAAGCCTACGATCGGGCCCTGCTCAGCGACCATCCCGACGATCCTACCATCCACTACTACTTCGCCCGCGCCGCCGATCGATCCGGAGACATGGCGGGTCTCCAAGAGCGGCTTTCCGCGATGCCGCCGCCACCCTGGCCGAGACCGATCATCGTTCCCACCTATGAGCTGGCGGTCAAGGCGGCCGACGAGCCGAAAGCTCACCAAGCGATCTCCGCTCTGCTGGGGTCGCAGAGCGACGGAACGTCCTGCTCCGAGATCCAACGCCAGCTCGCCAAGTGGCGGGATCGGGCGCCGAATCCCTCTGTCGGCGACGCGTTAGCCGATGGCCTCGAGTCGCTCCCGTGCACGCCCTGAACGGAGCTGGGGCTGTGGCCGGTTTTCTTGGGCGAATCGCATCCCATCGACCAAGCCCAGCTCGAACGTCTCCTGCAACCCGTCGGGGTTGGCGTAGTCGAACTTGTCGATCTTGATCGGTTTCGAGGGCTGAACGTACGTCATGCGGGGGCGGCTAGGGAGGCTCGATTCGTACCTCATGCTCAGCAACACCAGCGTCTTGCCCGGCTCGTCCGTGGTCAGCAGAGTCGGCACGTTGTCGATGAGACCCCCGTCGAGGACGTCTTCGTTTTCGTGCCTTCCCTCGGGCAATAACGGTGGGATGCGTGACGCGGCGAGCACGAGATTGATGTACTCGCCTACCGTCTTGCAGTCTGCGGCCCTTCCGACGATCGGTCTGAAGCCGGCGAGCTTGGGCCACTTCGGGTGAATCGGATTGCTGAAGGCTTTCTCGAGCCCGTAGATCGATAGTCCGAGCGCCGCGCTTGCCGGTCCGCTCAACCACTTTGGTGCGCCGCTCATCAGGAAGTGCATCGAGATCCGGTTGAGGGTCGGCAGATCGTCAGGTCCGAACAAGAGCTCGAGCGCCTCGCGATACATCCGCGCGTGGGGAAGCAGTGGCGCTTTGCGCAAGGGGTTGAGGTTCTGCCAGTGGATGTTCCTCGGATTCTTCGCGGTGAGGTCTTTGAACAGATTCAGAGCGGTGGTGGAACGATCCAACATGGCGGCGCTTGCCATCGCACACCCTGCGCTAGTCGAACCGACGAACTTTACGGAGCTTCGAAGGTCGAGCCCCGACTGGATGGCACCTTCCCAAAAGCCCAACTGCCAAAAGCACCGGCTGCCTCCTCCGGCGAACACCACATTGCGAAAGGCCATCATCGAGGTATCTCCCGAAACCGACTCTGACGGAAGGAGAGACTCCCCGATTGCAGCAGTGCCTCGTCCCCTGTCCAGGCGACCGCGACCGCTAAACCAGGATCTCGCTGACCGGTAGGGTCGCTTCCATCGACCGCGTGCCCCAGCTCTCCACGTTCAAGCCCATCACCTGTTGAACGGTGAGCCCAACCCGCGTAGTCGGAGCAGCGTTGCCGTTCACGTGAACGCCTGGCTTGATCCGTCCACCTGCGCGTCCCGCAATCATCATCGGCAAGCCAATGATGCCGTGGACCTTGGCGAAGGACACGTCGGAGTGAGCAAACACGAGGCAGTTGTCGAGCAGGATGCCGTCGCCTTCGGGAATGGCCGCCAGCCTTTCGACGAAATCCGCCCAAGCCTCCATCGAATCGAGGATGAATGCCGACGCCTCCGGCTGGTATCCAAGGCCCGCGTCGATCGCCTCGTCGTGGGTGAGCTGGTGGTGCTGCGAGCTCGACCCGGGCTGTCGGAGGCCAGATATTCGGTTTGAGAACAACATGCTGAAGACGCGCGTCTGGTCACAGGCGAGCGCAAAAGAAAGCAGGTCTGCCATGAGCTGGTTGGTGAGCTTCGATTGCCCCACCTCGGTGCCCAAGCTCTCTCCGCTCGGCTGAGGCGCTTTCATGCAGGCCTCGAGATCGGGTGGCCCAGACAGCAAGACATCGATTTGCTGCTCGAGCTGTCTCACCGAAGTGAAGTACTGGTCGAGCCGCTGCATGTCATGCGTGCCGACCTCTTGCGCCAAGCGGTCGCGGTCTCCTTTGACGACCGAAAGCACGCTCTGGCGAAGCATCAACCGTGGGTCCGGGACGAACGGACCTGCGTTCGGGTCCGCGAACTCCGGGCCGAACACCCGCGTGTAGAGCGCAGCTGGCGACAGCTCGGGGGCGTTCGGAACGCCTTGGGCCTCATAGCTGTAGCTTTGGTTGGGGTTTCCTGTCGCCGACATCTCGATCGAGCGGAAGCGCGTCACGCCGCCGACCTGGGTGGCGATGACGGAGTCCAGGGTGGGTCGGACAAACACGCCGTCCTGCTCCGGGACGGTGCCGGTTAGTGTGGTGACCAAGCCGCCGGTGTGCGGAAAGTTGGGCCGGCCGTCGAGCATCACATCGAAGCCGCTGAGCACACTGACGTGGTCGCGAACCAGGCCACCGCTCGGAAGCTCCCGACCCAAAGCCACGAGCTCGGGGGGCAGCTCCCACCCTTCGCCCGTCGTCGCCGGGGCCCATCGTTTCGGGTTCATGCCGCAACCCCACATCCATGCTCCAAATCGAAGCGGGAGCGGCGCCCCTTGGGCTAGCGCGGTGCCGTTGCTGTTGAGGAAGCAGTCGAGAAGGGGAAGACCCATAGAGACTGCGCCCCCGGCGAGCGTGCCGCGAAGCATGGTTCTTCGGTCGAAGCGCTTCTTCATTCTTCGCCTCCCACCGCTTCGGCTTCACGAGGCCCCGAGGTGGTCAGGAAGCCGTCACTCAGGACGATGTCGCGCACGAGGTCCGACACGCGGAACTCCGACTCTGCGAAGCGTTCCCCGAGGAAATCCAGCAGTGGCCATTCGTCTGGCGTTGCGTCACGCCCAAGCGTGTAGCGGAACAGGGTTCGAACGAGGCACGGGCCGAGCTCTGGATGGTCGTGGAGTGCCTCGCCCATCCCCACGGGGCCGTCGTAGCTGACCCCGTCGAGCTCTCCCGAAGGGTCGATCGTGACGCCGTTCTCCTGCTCGCGGAAGGCTCCAATTCCATCGAAGTTCTCGAAGGCAAGGCCGATCGGATCCATGAGGTTGTGACAACTGGCGCAGGTGTCGTTCGTCACGTGCACCTCGAGACGCTCCCGAGCCGTCCGAAGCTCTCCCATCGTATCCTGGACGATCGAAAAGTCCACGTTCGCTGGGGGCGTCGGAACGTCCTGGCACAGCAACACCTCACGGACGAACTTGCCGCGCAAGGTAGCGGAGCTCCGACCCGTGTGTGCGTAGAGCGCCATGATGCTGACGTGCGAAAGAAGACCAGCGCGAGGACTATCTTCGTCGAAGGTGTGAGCTTCCCATCCGTCCGTCGCGACGACGGGGACTCGATACATCTGACCGAGGTCTCGCGTCAAGAAGGACTTTCTTGTCGTGAAGAGGCCTCGGTAGTCTTCGCCGCTAGTGAGGTGGGCGACGATGGTGCGTAAGGTCTGCTCCTTCGCATCTTCTGCGATCGTCTGTGTGTATGCGGGGAACAACGCGGCATCCTTGTGGACGAGGCCGTCGTCGAACTGCTTGAAGTCATAGACATCGG
>JAPUKT010000076.1 GCA_027295555.1 Deltaproteobacteria bacterium | reverse complement strand
CGATTGTGGTCCCCAGTAACGTGGACCGCGGCATCGAGCGTATCGAAGCGTCCACCGCTGCCGTCGACGGTTACGCCGAGCAGCTCGGCTCCGTCGGCACGGAGCTCGATGGTCGTCCCCTGGCCGGACGAGCGAATGACGGCTTCGTGCGGTCCCCAAATCGTCATCTTCTTGGTCACGTCGAGTGGGCCTGCATAGCTGCCGGGCTCAAGGCACAAGGTTGAACCCTCGATTGCACTGTCGACCACGCGCTGGAGGTCGGAGCTCGCGTCCACCGTGATGCAATCGTCGGGCTGGGTCGGCGCCTCGTGTGCTCGCTCGCCGACGAGAATCGAATCGGCGCGCGAGTCACACGAAGCCACCGTAAGCAGGACCGCGACGCCCGCGCACACTCGGTAGAAGGCGCAAAGCCTCCGACCGTTGCATGCGGCGCTGCGGTTCATCCGGGTTCCACCAAGAAGTAGCCCGCCATCTCGAGATGGAGGGCCGAGCAGAACTCCGTGCAGTAAAATGGGAATATTCCTTCCCTGTCGGCCACGAATGTGATGTCGACGTGCTTCCCGGGCTCGAGACTGGCGTGAACGTTGTAGGACCCGATCGTGAAGCCGTGTGTCGCATCGATCGCCTGCTCCACGTTGGTGATGTGCAGGTGTACCGTGTCGCCTTTCTTGACGCGAACGATGTCCGGCGTGAAGTGACTGCGGACGGCCGTCATGTACACGTGAACGCCGTCGGGCTTACGCTCGATCCGCTCTTCCTTCGCCTTGACCGCAAACTCGGACTTTTCGCCGGTAAAGACATCGATGCCCGCGGGCTTGTAGATATCGATCGGGTCGAGCTTGTCGGCCTTGATCATCTGGGCGTAGTGCGGCTCCCCGAGCGGAAGCGGCATGTCGTAGAGGAGCTGCATCTGCTCACCGTCGATCCCGATCAACTGGAGGTTCTGCGGCAGCAGAGGGCCGACCTTGGCGAAACGGTCGATCGCCCACTTGTTTATGGAGATGAGATAGCGACCATCCGGGCTGACCGTGTCACCCTCGGCTGTGACGATGTGGCCGACGTTGTAGTGGACCTTCTGCTTCCCGAGAAGCTTGAGATCCTTGAGCGACCACTTCGCCACGGTCGACTCGATAAAGACCGACGTGTAGGCGTTGCCCTTGTTGTCGAACTGCGTGTGGAGCGGCCCCAGGCCGAGCTCGACCTGACCTCGGATGCTGTCCTTGAAGGGCAGTATCGGCACTCCGTATGCGTCTTTGCCGTCGTACTTCTTGGCGTCGATGAGCCCTTTGATCTTCTCGAAACTGTAGACCGTGGCGTGGGTATCGAGCTTGCCCGAAACCACGAGATCCTTGCCATCCGGGGTTACACAGATGCCATGCGGGCTCTTCGGCTCGCCGACAAAATGGAGCAAGCCTTCCTCGTTCGCGATGTCGAGCGGGATCACCTTCATGCCGGCGATCTTCTTGGTCTTACCCTCCTCTGCGGCGACCTTCTCCGCCGACTTGAGGTCGATAATGTGCATGTAGTCCATGTCGTTCTGCGATGCACCGGACTCCAGGGGCGGATTTCCTTCCAGCGTGCCGCCATACGACATCTCGGTGTTGAACGAGTTGATGAAGATCCAACCTTCGCTCCCGAGCTTTCCTGCATCGGCGAGGTCCTGCATGTAGGGCGGAAGCTCCATGGCGAAAGACCGGTCCGGGTCGATGCGGCCCTTCTCCCGATCGAACTTCCAGAAGATGACGGCTCCGCGGTACTTGTCTTTGTAGTCCTCGATCGGGGCGTAGCCGCCGCCGAGTGGCGCCGGGTACTGCGACGCCTCGATCACGTATTCGGTGTTCGGCGTGACGAACGTCGCGCCGTGGTCACTTTGAATGAGCTCCGACGTGACGATCTGCTTGGTGACGAAATCGTGGAGGTCGACGACGGCGATACGGGCGTTCGCTTTGTCGTTCACGAAAACGAACTCACCATCATAGTCGCCGCCGGTTTCACTCAGCGCCGGGTGGTGCATGTCACCCCAAGTCATCTCCTTTCCAAAACGACTCCCCTGCTTCAGGATCTGATTGCTCTGGTCGCCGTAGCCGTAACCCTGCCACGGCTCAGGCGTGAACACGCGAACGTCCTTCAGGATGCGCATCGACGGCACACCGATCACGATCATGTTTCCACCGTGACCACCGGAAGCGAAGGTGTAGTACTCATCCTTCTTGCCGGTGGGCATGTAAGTCTGGAGCGCGGCACTGACATCTGCTTCGCTCAGGCCGCGCTCTTTCATCAGGTTGGCAATCGAGCCGGCGGGCGTCGAGGACACCTGCCCCGTCGGCCGTGGGCTGCAGCCGACGCCGACCGCCGCAGCCAACAAAACAGCCAAACCGGATGCGCCGAGCGCATCAATCCTAGTAAAACTCATCACTCCTCCTTGGTTCTCTCGGGGAAGGGGTTCGTTACGAGAACCCCCTGTGCAATAACCAAGCCACCGCCGGCCCGTCGCTACTTCTCGAGGTTGCGCACGTACACGACGAGCTCTTTGACGACCTCAG
>JAPUKT010000075.1 GCA_027295555.1 Deltaproteobacteria bacterium | reverse complement strand
CAATGAGGCTCGGAGTCGATCTCGATACTCGTCGAGATCGACCTCGATGCGCGCAAGCCCGCTCTTCATGGCGGCTTCGGCGACCGCGGGCGCAACGTGGAAGAGCACGCGGTGATCGAACGGCGTGGGGATGAGGTACTCGCGCCCGAAGCTGAGCTCCGAGCCCTCGTACGCCCCGCGCACCGTGTCCGGAACCTCCTCGCGTGCCAACGCCGCCAGGGCCTTGGTCGCCGCAAGCATCATTTCCTCGTTGATGCCCCTCGCGCGGACGTCCAGCGCACCCCGGAAGATGAACGGGAAGCCGAGCACGTTGTTGACCTGATTCGGATAGTCCGAGCGCCCGGTCGCCATGATCGCGTCGTCGCGCACCGCTGCCACCTCTTCGGGAAGGATCTCGGGATCCGGGTTCGCGAGCGCGAAGATGATCGGGTTCTTCGACATGGATGCGACCATCTCAGGCGTCATGACCCCCTTTACTGAAAGACCGATGAAGACGTCGGCGCCATCCAGCGCCTCATCGAGCGTGCGCGCCTCCGTCCGGATCGCGAAGGGTGCCTTGTACTCGTCATCCCCTTGTCGCGACCTTCGTAGATGACGCCCTGCGAGTCCACGATCAGGATGTTTTCCTCCGATACGCCCAGGCGCCGGAAGTGCGCCGCTGTGGAAAGCGCAGAAGCTCCGGCGCCGCTGAATACGACGCGCACGCTGGAGATCTTCTTGCCGATGATCTCGAGCGCGTTGACGAGCGCGGCACCCGCGATGATCGCGGTGCCATGTTGGTCGTCGTGGAAGACCGGGATGCCCATCGTCTCTTTGAGCCTGCGCTCGATGACGAAGCATTCAGGAGCCCTGATGTCCTCGAGGTTGATCCCGCCCACCGTGGGCTCCAGCAGCTCGCAGAAGCGGATGATTTCCTGGGGGTCCTCCGAATCCACCTCTATGTCGAAGACATCGATGCCCGCGAAGCGCTTGAACAGGACTCCTTTGCCCTCCATGACCGGCTTGGCGGCGAGCGGCCCAATGTTGCCGAGGCCGAGCACGGCGGTCCCGTTGGACACAACCGCGACCAAATTGCCGCGCGCTGTGTACTTGAAGACGTCGTCGGGATTCGCTTCGATCTCGCGACACGGCTCAGCCACCCCGGGGGAGTACGCAAGCGAGAGGTCGCGTTGCGTCAGCACTGACTTCGTGGCCACGACTTCTATCTTCCCCGGACGACCGCGAGTGTGATAGTCGAGGGCCTCCTTGCGCCGATTCGGCATGCTTATCTTTACTCCGGATGTAGGGGCGGTGCTCCGACGAAGCGTAGAAGGGCCCGCGAAACCACGCAAACGACGGATGATCCCGGGAGCGCCAATCCCCACGAGCTCTGAGCCCGGCAACCGTGCCGCCGCAACCGTCCGGCGGATCTTCATCGTCGGCCTGCTCGGCTGCGCCGCGCTCACCGCGTCGGCTCCGTCCCCCGCCCAGTCCCAGGTCACAGATGCCGCCACCGTGTGTGAGGCCGGGCGCATCTCGAACATCTTCGTCGACAATCGCTCGATCTACGAGATCATCGACGGCGATCCGTTTCGCTGGGTCTATCGTCTCATCAACGCGCTGCACATCAATACGAACGAAGGCTTCATCCTGCGCGAAGTCCTGTTCGGCGAGGGAGATTGCCTCGATCCGTTGCTGCTCGATGAGTCGTACCGGATTCTCGAGTCGCATCCGTTCATCGCCACGGCGGACATCTACCCGGTAGCTCAGCCCGACGGCACGTATCACGTCGTCATCGATACGCAGGACGAGTGGTCGACCCAGTTCGACCTGGGCGTATCGTTCGATCAAGGGCTGCAGTTGGACCGTATGGATCTGACGGAGGAGAACCTGTTGGGACGCGGGGTGTTGGCCCAAGTATTCTTGCGCAGGCGGCGCGAGCAACGCGACAAGGGGTTCAGACTCCAGGAGCCTCGGCTCTTCGGCACACGCACCGACGCGAACTTCGGATGGGGCCGGACGCGCGTCGGAGACTTCCTGGAGCAGGGGATCAGCTATCCCTTCGTGGGCGAAGTCGGCCGCTTCGCGGTGCGTCAGGTCTTCGAGCGCCGGGACCAGGTCTTCACGTACTCAGCGGGGGACGACCCGGATATCACGAACGCTCTGCTCCCGTACAGGGACGAATGGGCGGAAGCATCGATCGCGGTTCGCATGGGGCGGCCGGGCAATCTGACGCTGTTCGGCGCCGGCATCACCCGCGAACGCATCGGCTTCACCGGATTCCCGGACGACGTCGAAGTCGCGATCGACAACGACTTCGGCAATACGATGGAGGCCCCCAGCGGGGTCCATGACATCGTCGCGAGCCAGACAGGAGCCCGCGCGACCTCCCGTGTGAATCTCTTGATCGGCCAGAGGAACGTCCGCTTCAGGCGAGTCCGGGGCTTGGATGCGCTCGACACGGAGGCGGACGTGCAACTCGGTACCGATCTGGGGCTCACGGTGGGCCGGAGTGTGGGTGTGATGTCCGTGGCTGGCGTCCCCAGCCCAGACGACTTCTTCGGCAGGGTTCGTCTCTTCGCGGGGCACGACCCTGGCAACTCGTTCGTCTTCGCGCGCTTCGCAGCC
>JAPUKT010000074.1 GCA_027295555.1 Deltaproteobacteria bacterium | reverse complement strand
TCGGTCTCCCAGGTCGCCCACGCGTCGAACACGGTCTCGCAGAAGGTGCTCGCAGCCGCCTGTTTCGCCCCGACACATAGGTTGCCCGCGTACGGTTCCGGGGGGATCTCGCCTCCCGATCCTGCGGTACCGCCCGTCGCGCCGGCACCGCCCGTCGCGCCCGTTCCATCCTCTGAGCCGCTGTCGCTGCAACCGACGTTGAGCGCGAGCGGAATCACCATGATAAGAGCAAAGCTAGTAAATCGCATATCCACCTCCTCGGGGGCTCTTTGTCTTACATAACACCGGCCCCCGTCAAGACCCGACAGGGGGCCGGTTCGGGGTTCGCCTCGATGATCCCTCATATTCAGGGCATGAGGGTATTTGGGGGAATATTGGTTGCCGCCGTGTTGGCTTGCGGTTGCGGGGACTCCGCTTCGCAGGCCTGCGGCGAGCTTTGTAGCATGCCGGACGAATGCTTTACGGAGTTGGGCATTCCGGTGCAGGACTCTGACTGCATGCAAGCTTGCGAAGCGCAAGTCGAGTACGTGGGCGTCGACTGTATCAACGCCATCTCGGGCACGATCGCATGCCTTGGAACCTGTGATGTCGAGTCGCTGACGAACGAGGACCTGCTGGCCTGCCAGGATGAGGCCTTGGGCATCGAGTCGGCTTGCGACTAGGCGGCGCGAGTTTCGTCGATTCGATTGGCCTCGTCGACGAATCGGCGGCGTTCGGCGTTGACTAGGTCGAGCACTTGTTTTTGGTCGACCAGCTCGGCGTCGAGGAGAGCGCGCATGTAGCCGTCGGCGTAACCGCGTACTTGGGCCAGGGAGGCGTAGTTGGCGCCACTGAATCTCGTTTCGATGGTCTTTCGCACGAGGCCGCGCAGCGTTCCCTTGAGCTCGTCTAGGTTCATGGTCGTTCCTTCCTGAAACCAAGTGTCGAAATCGACGTGCTTCGGTCAAGAAAACGGCCAGTCTAGAAGGTGGTGAGCTGTCGGAATTCGCGGATGCGCTGCTCGATATCTTCGCGACTGAGATTCTCGAGGGCGCCGATGCCCACGTCCTGGACGCAGAACGATGCCGCTGCGGAGCCGCATATCACGGCCTGACGAAGGTCGTCGTGCCCGGCTTGCGCGAGGTAGCCGAGGAATCCGCCAGCGAACGAATCTCCAGCGCCGGTCGGGTCGGCGACGGTCTTCAACGGATACGCCGGCGCACAGAAGATGTCCTCGTCGAGGAATAGGAGCGCGCCGTATTCCCCCCGCTTCACGATCACGGTTTCGGGTCCGAGGGCGCGCAGTGCTTCAGCGACGGCCAACGGGTGGTGGAACCCCGAGAGTTGCCTCGCCTCTTCTTCGTTGATCACGAGCATGTCGATACGCGAAAGCAGCTCCTTGAGCGCTCCAAGCGCGGTATCGATCCAGAGGTTCATCGTGTCCGCGATGACGAGCCGTGGAGAACGCACCTGGTCGAGGACGTGAAGTTGAAGCTCGGGGGCGATGTTGCCGAGCATCACGAATTCGGAGTCGCGGAAGGACTCGGGGATCTTGGGCTCGAAGTCGGCAAAGACGTTCAGGTCGGTCTGAATCGTCGTTCGAGACGTGAGGTCGTCCGAATACCGGCCTTCCCAGTGGAAGGTGTCGCCGTTGGCGACCTCGAGGCCGGTCGTGTCGATGCCCCGACCTCGGAACATGTCGACGGCTTTTTTCGGGAAGTCCTTTCCTACGATGCCGACCAAACGAACCGAGGCCAACTGGGAAGCTGCGAGGGACGCATACGTCGCCGAGCCGCCGAGGATGCGGGTGTGGGAGCCGAGGTGATTGTGAATGGTGTCGAATGCGACCGAACCGACGACGAGCAGCGAGGACATGGCGCCTTTCATTGGATGTATTTGCCGATCAGCGGCCGCAGTTTTTCGCGCGCCGCCCGGGAAATCGAATCGGGGTTTGTGATGAGCGCGCCAGCCAAAGCCGACGTGGCCGGACGACCCGTGGGGTCGGGCATCGCCTTGGCAAGCTCGACGATGATCTCTTTGGCCTTCGAGACGTTCCCTTTCATGACCTCGATCACCGCCTCGACGGTGACGGCGTCGTGCGCCTCGTGCCAGCAGTCGTAGTCTGTCGCCATCGCAAGTGTGGTGTAAGGGAGCTCGGCCTCTCGTGCGAGGCGTGCTTCAGGCATGTTGGTCATCCCGATCACCGACACGCCCCACGATCGATAGAGCAACGACTCGGCGCGTGTCGAGAACTGTGGGCCTTCGACACAAAGGTAGACGCCGCCGCTGTGCACCGAGGCGCCAGTCGCGTGTGCTGCGCCAGTGACCGCGCCCGCCAGTTGCAGGTCCACGGGCTCTGCAAACTCGACGTGTGCAACTACACCGTCGTCCTCGAAGAAGGTGTCGATTCGATGCCTCGTCCGGTCGATGAATTGGTCGACGACGACCATGTCGCCAGGATGGATGTCATCTCTCATCGAGCCGACGGCCGACATGCTGAGGATTTGCTCCGCGCCGGCCATCTTCAGCGCCAGGATGTTCGCTCGGTAGTTGATTCGGTGAGGCGGGGTGTGATGCCCTCGACCGTGTCGCGGAAGAAACAGGAGTCTGGTGTTGCCGAGCGTCCCCGCGATGATCGCATCGGATGGGGTGCCAAAAGGGGTTGTCGTCTCGAGCTCATCGACGTCGGTGAGGCCTTCGAGCTCGTAGAGCCCGCTTCCCCCGATCACACCCAACGTTCGCTCGATTTCGCCCATCTCAGCCTGCGCACGCTCGTATCATGTGGTTTGCGAAGCGTCGAATCCCATGGCTACCGGTACGCCTGGCGCATGACCACGAAGGTCTTGACCTCGCCCTTTCGGAAGACCTCGAGCTGCACGCTCGAGCCAACCGGGCCCCGAAGGCGCTCCACGATCTCCTGATAGAGCATCTCGCGAACCGACTCGCCGTTGATCGACAGAATCACGTCGTCGGTCTGCAGACCCGCAAGGGACGCGGCGCCACCGGCGGGGGCGTCGACGACCCGAAGCCCGCCCCCCTCCGAGTAGGCCAAGCGGGCGTGGATCCCACCCGCGGGCTGTCCACGGCTACTCCCCCCGCAGCCGGCGAAGGCCAGGGAGGCGACGATCCAAACCAGGGCGGGACTCGAGTATTGCGTCATCGCCGCACCGGCATAGCCGGCATATCGGCGAGTGCAAACGTTCAGTCGGGGAGAATTGACACAATTGGCGGCCCGAGTACCATTCCTTAACCCCTCGAAACTGTAGATGAAACTGCACTCGGGTCGACGCCATGTTTAAGCTCGTGATCTCAGACGATGAAGGTCAGACCACCGTCGTTCCGCTGCTGCGCGATGAGATCACGATCGGTCGCCAAGAGGGGAGCACGATCCGGCTCACCGAACGCAACGTGTCGCGGAATCACGCGCGTCTGGTGAAACGTAACGGATCCTACGTCGTCGAGGATCTCGGCTCCTACAACGGAGTGACGGTCAACGGTCAGCGGGTCGATGCCGCGGCCGAGCTGTCGTCGGGCGACCAGCTCGGCATTGGCGACTACGCGCTTGCCCTGCAATCGGATGCGGCTCCGGTCGCGCAGAAGCCCCCAGCGCCCATCGCGGACAGCGGGCCACCACCGCGTCTCGTCGTGCTGAGCGAGCCGGCTGCGGGCGCCGAGTTCTCGTTGAGCAAGTCCATCGTGCGCATCGGCCGGGACGAGCGACTCGATATCTGGATCAACCACAAATCGATTTCCCACGAGCACGCGGAGATCCAGCTCACGAACGGCACCGTGACGGTCTTCGATCTCGACAGCGCAAACGGCATCCGCGTCAACGGGACCGACACGAAGCGCGCGATTCTCGAGTCGGGAGATGTCCTCGAGCTCGGCGACGTGAGGCTCCGCTTCCTCGTGCCGCAGGGGACCCACACGCTCGGGGAGCTCCCAGAGGAGACGCCCGACATGCGTGCTTCCTCGCCCGGACGCAAATCACTTTTCGCCCTCGCCGTAGTCGGGCTTCTCGTACTGGCTGGCGCCGGCGCGATCTTGGTGACGATGCCGGAGACGCCAGTGGTCGAGCAGGGTCTCGAACCGGCCGAAGCCGCGCTAGCCGTCGAGGCTGCGCCAATCGCGGAGGTCGAGCAGCACGAAGCGAACCCCGAGCCCCCAGAGCCCACCGAGGAGCCGGCCGCACAGGAAGACGCGAGCCCGATGAAGGAGCCGTCCAGGCCGCCCCCCGCGCGCCGTGAGCATGATCCGATCGACGAGCCCCAGGAGTGGGAGGGTCATCTCGCGCGCGCCCAGGCCAAGCTCGCCCGCGGCCGCATCGAGGACGCGTATCAGATCGCAGACGACCTCCCGGCGGATAGTGTGCTTCGTCGAACCCCCGAGTTCGGAGAGATCCGTTACCGGTATGCCCAGGCCCACATTTCGGCCAGTGAAAAAGCGTTGCGCGACGGGGATGCGGAGGTCGCCAAGAAGGAGGCGAGGCTCGTACTCGCTCTCAGGGGCATCACCTCGAAGCAGCGACGGGATGCGAAGCGGCTCTTGAGCCAGGCACGCCAACCCCGTCCGCCTTCGGTCAGCCCACAGGAGTCGGTCAGCCCACAGGAGGCCCTTGCGCAGGCGGTTCGGTGTGTGGCGAGCGGGGACAACGCTTGCGTCATTCGGGCCCTCACAGGCGGCCAAGCGCGCAGCCCAGCTGCCCTCGCGCTCCTGATCGAGACCTATCGCGTCATGGACGACCTTCCCGCCGCCCGGAGGCACATGCGGGCGTTCGTGGAGCGCTATCCAGGCAACGCCAGGACCCCGAGATACCGCCAAATGCTGGCCGCAGAGTGATGCAGGGGTGCAGAATCGTTGATTAAGAGGCTCTCCCCATGACAGACTGAGAGCGGGTGTTTGGGGGAACACAGAGGGCTGGGGGACCGTGCGTGCAGATTGCGCTGGTAGCAGCGCTCGCGCTGGCGGCGTCGAGCGTGCCAACTGTTGCTGCGGCGCAGGGGGATGCGCGCTTGACCTCGGGCGGGATGGACCTGCATCTCTATCGGCCCGCCATCGATACACGCGGGTACTTCAGCGTCAACGGCGCCGGGATCATGCCGCACAAGGAGTTTAGCTTCGGTCTCGCCCTCGACGCGGGATTTGGAATCCTCCGATACAACGGCTTCGAGACGAACGCGAACGTGTTTGCCGCCGACGCCAACTCCGAGAGTCGCATTTCCAAGCAGTCGTTCACCGGAAACTTCATCTTCAACTTTGGCATCATCGATCGATTGGTCGTCGGCATTCAGCTTCCGATCACTTTTTTCCTAGGCGATGCCGTTCAGGTGCCGGATCGCGGAGGGAGCTGCCTGGCCGGTTCGACCACGTGTCTGTACAACGTGGGCGATACCCCGGGCGGTTTGAGCTCACAAGGCATCGGTGACCTACAGATCCACATCAAGGGACGGCTCTTCACTCTGAGCTGGTTCGGCATCGCGGCCGTCCTTCGCGCGCAGTTCCCGACAGCCAAGGCCGATCAGTTTGCGGGAGAGCCCGGCGTCGGCCTTTGGCCGACGGCGGTATTCGAGTTTCAGCCGATCGAGCGGATTCGGCTCGCGCTCGAGGGTGGCTATCGTTGGAATTCGGGACAGGGCGCAACCTTCATTTGGGATGGACGTTCCACGCCAGGCGTCGGCTTGCCACCTGGAACCGCAGAGGGCCGGTTGCGAATCAGCGCCCAGATCGCGACGGGACGCGACGTCACGCGCGGTAACGTGCGGCTCGCCGTACGAGACGCGGCGAGCGGGCTCGTCTCGGGACTCTCGATGAGCGTGTCTGC
>JAPUKT010000073.1 GCA_027295555.1 Deltaproteobacteria bacterium | reverse complement strand
TTCTGGCCACCGAGCCGAAGCCCTGGCGGCTTCCAGCAGAGGCGGAGCGTCAGAAGCGCTGGGAGCGTTTTCTCCCGGAGTATGAGATCCTCGTGGACGACGTGATGGGGCTCGTGCAGAAGGTCACGCGTCAGAAGGACTGACCGTCAATAACGCAGACCGTCGCAGCGTGGCTGCCAGTTGAGCCCGGCAGGCGGAGCCATGCTTCCCTCGTAAACCAAAGAACTTACTCGGTCAAGTGGACTCCATGGACTGAACGATCCTGGTGGACTGGTATTCCGGTAGGTCGTTTGGCAGGCTGTTGAAAGACCGGCTGATACTTCTGGCCATGGATGGCCGGCGTCGGGGTGATACCATCGCTAACTCAGGGCGAACGGTGTGTCGCTGGGTATTCAGACCGAGCTGGCTAGGAAGTTGGATAAGAAGGCACTCCTCGACGAGCTGAAGATCGACCGCGATAGCGACGAAGTCGACAGTGGCCGACCGATCAAATGGTTCCTGGGCATTGCCATTTTGGGGGGCGTGGGTTTCGTGGCCTGGTTTGTCGGTATGCCCGAGGAATCGGCGGCACTCGAGGTCAGAACCGTCGTAGCGCGAGCGCCTTCGGCTATGGCGCGCGGCGATAGCGTATTGGATGCGACGGGGTACGTCGTAGCGCGCCGGCAAGCGACCGTAAGCTCCAAGACCACGGGCAAGATCATGGCGGTCTATGTAGAAGAAGGCATGGTGGTGACGCAAGGGCAAGTTCTTGCCATCCTCGACGACAGCGTCAACCTCGCCCAGCTCGCGCTTGCCCAGTCGCAGGTGGCGGCTGCTCAAGCATCGATCGCCGAGTTCGACGTGCAGATTCGCCAAGCCCAGCTCGACCTCGAACGCACGCAGGGTCTTGCGCAACGCAATCTTGCAGTTCAGGCGGATCTCGATCGCGACGAGCTCAGCGTCGAAGCGATGATCGCACGACTGAACAGATCCAAGCGCGATATCGATGTGGCGGAACGGACCGTCACGATCCAGAAGCGACTTCTCGCAGACATGGAGATCCGGGCGCCCTTTGGTGGCGTCGTGATCGCCAAGGCTGCTCAGCCGGGCGAGATGATTTCACCGATTGCGGCGGGTGGCGGGTTTACCAACACCGGAATCTGCACCATCGTGGACATGGATTCCCTCGAGGTGGAGGTCGACGTCAACGAATCGTATATCAATCGGGTGTATCCGAAACAACCCGTCAACGTGACGTTGAACGCCTATCCCGCCGTCAAGATGCCCGCCGAGGTGATCGCCATCATTCCCGCCGCTGACCGCAACAAAGCGACCGTTCGCGTTCGCATAGGGTTCATGGGACGCGATGAACGGGTGATGCCGGAGATGGGCGCGAAGGTTGCGTTTCTCGACGAGGATGCGCTTGACGAGCCTGATTCCGATGCGCCGCCGGCTGTCCTCATTCCAAGGTCGTCAGTCGGTGACGACGGTGGCGACCGGTTTGTATGGGTTGTCGAGGACGACAGGGTCAATCGCCGATCGGTTGTCGTCGGTGCCAAGGAAGGCCAGCGGCTGCGCGTCGTGTCGGGCTTGCGGACGGGTGAGCGTGTCGTCGCCGGGCTCGATGAAGAGCTCCTGGCGAGTCTAGAAGACGGCGCGCTCGTGAGTGTAGTGAACTAACGACCGCATCCATCGCGGTGCCAAGGCGGGAGTACCTGTGACGATAGTCAGTCTCGAGAATGTCGAAAAAATCTACACCAAAGGTAAGGAAAGCGTCGAGGTGCTCAATGACATCAACCTCGAGATCGAGGAAGGCGATTTCATTGCGCTCATGGGGCCATCGGGAAGCGGGAAGACGACGCTTCTGAACCTCATCGGCGGGATCGATCGGCCGACGGGCGGACGCGTGGTGGTCGGGGGGCAGGAGTTGGCGGAGCTCTCGAGCAAGAAGCTTGCGAAATGGCGCTCGGAGCACATCGGCTTCGTCTTCCAGTTATACAATTTATTGCCCGTGCTTTCGGCGCAGCGCAACGTCGAGTTGCCGTTGCTGCTCACCAATCTGTCGCGCAAGCAGCGCAAGAAAAACGCCCAACTCGCACTGCAAATTGTCGGTTTGGAAGATCGAGGCAAGCACAAGCCCGGCGAATTGTCCGGGGGGCAGCAGCAGCGGGTTGGCATCGCGCGCGCAATCGTCGCGGATCCCGTGCTGCTCGTCTGTGACGAGCCGACCGGGGATCTCGACCGCGACAACGCCGATGAGATTCTCGATCTTCTCGGCATCCTCAATAGGGAACACGGCAAGACCATCATCATGGTCACGCACGATCCGAAAGCGGCCGACCATGCGCGGCACACGCTGCATCTCGACAAGGGCCAGCTCGTGGACCAGGCCGCATGAGCATGTTGTCTCTGATGTGGTCGAACCTGTTCCGGCATAAGGTTCGGACCTTCCTGACGCTGTTTTCGGTGCTGATCGCGTTCCTGCTCTTCTCGCTGCTGCGAACGGTGGCGGCGGCTTTCGATGGCGGTGTGGATCTGGCGGGAGTGGATCGGCTGGTGTCGTCGGCCAAGTACTCGATCGTCGACCTGATGCCGATTACCCACGTTCGTGAGATCGAAGCGGTCGACGGCGTCGACGCGGTGACCTTCATGACGTGGTTCGGGGGGATTTACCAGGAACCGAGGAACTTTTTTCCGAAGTACCCGGTGCGACCGCGTGAGTACTTCGACATGTTCCCCGAGTACGACATCAGCGAGGAGCACCTCGATGCGTTCGAACGAACGCGCACCGGGGCCGTCGCACCCGCGCAGCTTGCGGAGAAGTTCGGCTGGAAGGTCGGCGACAAGATCCCGATCGAGGGTGACATATGGCCGATGGCGAACGGCAGCCGACGATGGGAGTTCGACCTCGTTGGAACCTACACGTGGCCGGGCTCGGATACGCAGCCGGTGGTGTTCCTCTTCAACTACGATTTCTTCGACGAGGCGCGGGCGCAAAGCGCAAGCGGGCTGGTCGGTTGGTTCATGGTTCGGGTTTCCGACCCGGATCGAGCGCCGGAGATTGCCAGCGAAATCGACGCGCTATTCCAGAATTCGCAGAACCCGACACGAACGGCCACCGAGGCCGAATTCAATCGCCAGTTTGCCGAGCAGATTGGCGATATCGGTCTCATGATGACGGGTATTCTGTCCGCCGTGTTCTTCACCATCCTTCTGTTGACCGGCAACACCATGGCACAGGCTTTGAGGGAGCGGATTCCCGAACTCGCCGTGCTGAAGACTTTGGGTTTCACCGACGCCAAGGTGTCCATGCTCGTTCTCGGTGAAGCCATGCTGCTATGCGTGTTGGGCGGTGCGTTGGGGATTGGCCTGGCGGTGCTGATGAGCGGCGCGATCAAGCCGCAAGTCGAGCAGTTCATCGCGCCGTTCGACCTCACGGGAGGAACGGTCGCGCTGGGGCTGGGAATTGCCACGTTGTTGGGCGTGGTGGTCGGGTTGATTCCGGCGCTCATGGCCCGGCGGCTGCAGATCGTCGATGCGCTGAGGGAGCGCTAGCGGTGTTCCGTCAGATCATCGAAATCACGCTCATGAACCTCAAGAACCTGCCCTCGAGGCTCGGCAGCTCGTCGGTGATCGTGGTTGGCATTGCCGGCGTGGTGGGCGTGCTGATAGCGATCCTCGCCATGGCGGTGGGGTTCAGGGCGACCCTTGAGCGGGGGGGCGCAGCCGATAGGGCCATCATCCTGCGCGGTGGTTCGACCAGTGAGCTGTCCAGCGGCATCAATATTCGGGTGATGCACTACGTGTCGAGCTTCGAGGGCATAGTGCTCTCCAGCGGTGAGCTCTATACGGTCGCGGACGTTCCCAAGCGCTCGACCATGTCGCCTGCAAACCTCGTCATCAGGGGTGTCGAGCAAGATGCGTTCGCCATACGGCCTGAGGTCAAGATCGTCGAAGGCCGCAACTTCGAAACGGGTAAGAACGAGGTGATCGCGGGTCGCGGCGCCAACGCCGAGTTTTACGGCATCGACCTCGGTGCAACAGTGGAATTTCGACAGACCGAGTGGACGGTCGTAGGCATTTTCGAAGCCGATGGGTCGGCTTACGAATCGGAGATATGGGCGGATTTGGCCGCCGCCCAGTCGGCTTTCCGGCGCGACGGCGGCGTGAGCTCGATGCGCGTGAAGGTCTCGGATGCTGCTCTCGTCGAGTCACTCGCGAAGAGAATCGAGGACGACCCGCGCCTCGATTTGACCCTCACGAGCGAGGAAGAATACTTCAAGGGCCAATCCGAAGGCTTGTCGACCCTCATCGAGACCTTCGGCTATGCGGTCGCCATCATCATGGCCATCGGCGCCGTGTTCGCCGCTCTCAACACGATGTACACGGCCGTAGCCAACCGTACGGTCGAAATCGCCACTCTTCGAGCGCTCGGCTTCGGCGGTATGCCCGTTGTGATCTCCGTGATGATCGAGTCGATCGCACTCGCGATCCTCGGCGGTATCCTCGGCGCTGCGGTTGCCTATGTCGGCTTCAATGGCTACACGGTCTCGACGCTGAACCCAGCCGGGTTCTCGCAGGTCGCCTTCGACTTTGCGGTGACCCCGGAGCTGATCCAGAGTGGCATCATTTGGGCACTCGTCCTGGGCATCATAGGTGGCCTGTTCCCCGCCGTGCGCGCCGCGCGACTGCCCATCACCATCGCCCTGCGGGGCGAATAGCCGACTTCCCTGTCTGATCACTCGAGGCTCGATCGCGCGTCACCAGCGGCGCCTGACTATGTACGGCGACCTTCGTAGACGCGGACTTGGAGGGTCTAGTTAGTTTCCGTTGGGAAACTAACTCCGGGGCATGGATGCCGCGGCAAAACCCGCTCTTTGCGGAGTAACACGCAGCAAAGCAAGGGTTTTGGGAGCGAAGGCGAATTTACTTCGCCGCAGCGTGGGAAGAAATTCACAGGGATGTGAATTTCTGGACAA
>JAPUKT010000072.1 GCA_027295555.1 Deltaproteobacteria bacterium | reverse complement strand
AAGTTGCACTTCGGCAGCGCAGATCCCTCGATAAAGAGTCGTTGCGTAAGTGAGCTTGCGGAGATGGCGTCGGCGGTTGTTGAGCACGTAGACCATGGCGTTTCGAACCTGCCGCGGCGTCCGGAGCTGTGCGACGTGATACCGATCGGTGAAGACGGTGCCCCGCCGGCGCTGAAGGGCCTTGTTGAGCGCCTTGCTCATCCGAATCGAGAGCCCCTGCATGCCCCGCGAAAGCGAGCGCCGGTGCGTCGCCTCGACGATCAGGTGCAGGTGCCCGCTCTGCACCGACCAGTGGAGCACCCGCATGCCAAACCGCCCCTGCGCCCGCGCAATCGACCGTACGACAGCCCGATAAAGCCTCGCGCTTCGAAGCCGAAGCCGCCGATCGACCCGAAGCGTGACGTGCACAGGCACATAGTGCGGAAGCGCCGGCCGCGTGTCGTGGCCCACGCGGGTGCTGGTCTTGGGCCGACGTGCCCGCCGTCACCGGCCCGGTACTCCACCGACGCCGCGCCACCCGCTCTTGCCCCCTCTCTCAAGCCCATACCACCGAAGCGGAGACACTCGCGGTCACGCACCTCGAGCGCCGCCGTTCTTTTGACTATTGGTGACTACTCGTCAGTCGTGCTCGTACTCGTACGCGCACGACTACGACTACGAGGAGCCGGAACTCTCCGCCTTTCTGCGGAGTAGGCGGAAGGCGACGCCTTGGGTCGTGCCTGGGCGGTTCTCGACTTCCTCGAAGGCGGAGAGGTCGCTCGGGAAATGCGCGTCGCCTTCGACGTGTTGGTCGATCGTCGTGAGGTGGATTTCGGTCGTCAGCGGCAGCGCCTCTTCGTAGAGGCTTGCTCCGCCGATGATGAACGGGCAGTCGTCAGATGCTCTCGCGAGCTCGATGGCTGCACGCAGGCTATTGGCTACCTCGCAGCCAGAAAACGATGCGCCCTCGCGTCGAGAGACGACGATGTTGCGTCGCGAAGGAAGCGGATGCCCGATCGACTCGAAAGTCTTGCGACCCATGATGATGGTGTGCCCTTTCGTCGTCTCCTTGAAGTGCTTGAGGTCCTCGGAGACGTGCCAGGGGAGGGCGCCGTCCTTCCCGATGACGCCGTTGCGGGCCACCGCGACGATCAGCGCGAGTGGCGCCAGTGTCTCGCGGGTGGCCGTCACACTGCCACCGGCGCTTTAATGCGTGGATGGGGGTCGTAGCCCTCGAGCGTGCAGTGTTCGTAGCGGAAGTCGAATAGGCTCTTCACACTCGGATCGAGCGTCATCGTGGGCAAGGGCCGTGGGTCCCGACTCAGCTGGAGACGAGCTTGATCGAAGTGGTTCTTGTAGAGGTGGACATCGCCGAAGGTGTGCACGAATTCGCCAGGCTCGAGGTCCGAAACCTTGGCCATCATCATGGTGAGCAGTGCGTAGCTTGCGATGTTGAAGGGGACCCCGAGGAACACGTCAGCGCTGCGCTGGTACAACTGACAGCTTAGTCGACCTTCGTGCACATAGAACTGGAAAAGCGTGTGACAAGGTGGGAGGGCCACTTGCTCCGCCTCGCGAGGGTTCCACCCCGAAACGATGAGGCGACGACTTTGCGGATTCTTCCGGATTTGTTCGACGACATAGCTGAGTTGGTCGACCCCATCGTGGTGGTACGAGCCGTCTTCACGGGGGGTCGCCCCGAAGTTACGCCACTGATGACCGTACACCGGTCCGAGGTCACCCTCCTTGCGACCGAAGCGCGCCGTTTGCTCGGCCGTCGCCCATTCGTCCCAAATTGAAACGCCGACCTCTTGCAGGTGACTCACGTGCGTTTGACCGCGAATGAACCACAAGATCTCGTGGATGATCGATTTGACGTGAACCTTCTTGGTCGTGAGCAGAGGGAAGCCGTCGCTCAAGTCGACGCGCATCTGGTACCCGAAGATGCTCCGCGTGCCGGTGCCCGTCCGGTCTTTCCGGTCGACGCCGTCTTCCAGCACCTTCCGCAGCAGGTCGAGATACGCACGCATGTCACTACTCTTTTTTGATCTCGACTTCGATCGGCTCGCGCGGCTCGTCGCGGTGAATCGAGTAGCGAACCAACGCTCGAAGGATGTCGTTGCGCTCGAGGTCGCCCACGAGACGCTTGATGTCCTCGTAGATCGAAGGATCGGTGAGGAGGGCGCCGATGGTGCCTTTGCCTTCCCGCATTTCTTTGGTGAGGAAGGCGATATCGTCGCTGGCGTTCTGGAGGTTGGTCATGAAGGAGTCGCCGAGCTCGCCGTAGATCAATTGATTGATGGTCCCGTCCCCTTCGCGAATGTCCGTGAGGATCGAGTTCAACTGTCCGAAGGTGTCTCGGATGTTTGCGATCGCCTCGGCCCCCTCGGTGCCGTAGACAAGCGCATGGGCGGTGCCGTCACCGTGTTGGATCTCTTTGGTGATTCGGTTGAGGTTCTCGCCCAGCTCCGCTACCTGGCTTCCCGCTGACCTCAGGTTCTTCACGGCGCCTTTGACGTCACGGGCGAGCTGCTCGTCGGTCATGAGCGCCCCGATCGTGCCTTCGCCGCTCGCCAGCATTCCCGAGGCCTTGGCGAGGTTGCGGGCGATTTCCTTCAAGTCGTTCGAGAATTCCTGGTCGGCGAAGGGGTCGGTAGCCAGTCGCAGGTTGTGGGCCGTGCCTTCGGCCTCGTACAGCGTTCGCTCCGCGAGCGCCATGATGCCGCTGCCCACGGATACCGGGATCGGTTCGTCGGGATCCCACAACGGGTACTCGTCCGAGCCCACCGTGACCTCGATGAGGCGATCCCCCAGAAGCCCCTTGCTGCCGACCGCAGCGAAGCTCGGCTGGGCTGGGTCGTCCTTAGTGACCACCACGTTGGGATCGCCGCGCACGAGATGTGTGGCATCGTCGATCACACGGAAATACACCTCGATGCTCCCCGATTCGCTGATGACGACCTCCGTTACGGAGCCGACGTGGACGCCCGCAACGCGAACGGTGTTGCCCTTTTGCAGGCCGCCCACGTCTTCGAAGATCGCATAATAGGTCGTCTTTGCTGCGAAGATGTTGTCCTTAGCGCCGATTGCAAAAGCGGCCGCGGCGCCAATTCCCAACGCGAGCAGAACGAAAATGCCAACACGAAGGCGAGTACCGGCGGTCGTCTTCATATGTTCCCCAACCCAGCCCCTTACCCAGCACTCTTTAGCAGAGTTTCGGTGTCTTCGTCGACTGGCGCGTTCCCCTCGATGAAGTCGCGTACGCGGTGGTCATCCGAGGCTCTGACCTCGTCCGGCGTGCCGGAAAAGATCACGAAGCCGTCCTGGATCATCGTGATACGGTCGCTGATGGCCAGGGCCGTGTCCATGTCGTGCGTGACCACCACCGAAGTGACCTGAAGGCGCTCGTTCAAATCCACGATCAGGTCTGCGATGCGGGTGACGTTGATCGGGTCGAGCCCTGTGGTCGGCTCATCGTAGAGCAACACTTCCGGCCGAATGGCAAGGGCCCTCGCCAAGGAAACACGCTTCTTCATCCCCGCGGAGAGATCGGCAGGCCGCGTCTCTTCGGTGCCGGGAAGCCCGACGTGTGCTAGCGATTCGCGAACGCGTTCCGAAATCTCCTTTTCACTCATGTCGAGCTGCTCGCGAAGACCGTACGCCACGTTCTCCTTGGCGTTGAGCGAATCGAACAGTGCACCCGCCTGGAACAACATCGCGACCCGCCTACGAATCGGTGCGTACTGTGCATCGGTGAACCGAGAGATCTCCTGACCGTCGAAGAAGATCGCGCCGTCGTCGACGTCCAAGAGGCCGATGAGCATTTTGAGCAGGACGCTCTTGCCCTGACCCGAGCCTCCGATGATGGTCAGCAGCTCACCTTCCTCGATCTCGAGGTTCAGGTCTCGGTAGACGACGGTCGGCCCGAATGCCTTCTTGACCCCGCGAAACTCGATGAGCGACATCGAGGCGACTTTAATTGGGGTTGTCGGATCCGTCGACTACTGTATCGAACATGCGCCGAGCCCTCGTATGCGTGCTCTTGGGTGCTTCGGTGCTCCTGGGTGCCGCGGCGCTCTTGGGCTGTAGCGAAAGGTCGAACTGTTCGAGCGCGGCAGCCCCGTACCTGGATCATTTCGGCAAGCTCAAGCTCCGCGCCCTCAGCCTCCTCGAGCTTCGCACGGATGTCAAGAGGCGACGTTTGCTCGCGAAGGCGCTGGAGGGTGACGAAGAGTCACTCCCCCCAAACCTGAAGCCCATCTTCGAACGCATGCG